>NZ_JAKMAY010000003.1:0-56623 GCF_022015835.1 Streptomyces sp. ICN903
CCCCCGCCTCGCCGGTCGCCCTGGCGCGGGCGCGGAGCGGAGGAGCGCCGACCGCCCTCACGCCGACCGCCCTCACGCTGTCCGCCCTCACGCTGTCCGCCTCCGCGCTGCCCGCGCGCCGGGCGGCCGCCGTCGCCCGCGCCGGGGCCGGTCTCGTCGTCCAGCCGCAGCGTCAGCGAGATCCGCTTGCGCGGCACGTCCACGTCCAGCACCTTGACCTTCACCACGTCGCCGGACTTCACCACCTCGCGCGGATCCTTCACGAACGTCCTCGACATGGCCGAGACATGGACCAGGCCGTCCTGGTGGACGCCTACGTCCACGAAGGCGCCGAACGCGGCGACGTTGGTGACCACGCCCTCCAGGACCATGCCCGGCTCCAGGTCGCCGATCTTCTCCACGCCCTCCCTGAAGGTGGCCGTCCGGAACGCCGGACGCGGGTCGCGGCCGGGCTTCTCCAGCTCCCCGATGATGTCGGTCACCGTCGGCAGGCCGAAGGTGTCGTCCACGAACTCCTGCGGCCGCAGACCGCGCAGCACCTTGGTGTTGCCGATCAGCGCCGCGACGTCGCTGCCCGTCGCCTTCACCATCCGGCGCACCACCGGGTACGCCTCGGGGTGGACGGCGGAGGCGTCCAGCGGGTCGTCCCCGCCGCGGATGCGCAGGAAACCCGCGCACTGCTCGTACGCCTTGGGGCCGAGCCGGGGGACGTCCTTGAGCGCCTTGCGGCTGCGGAAGGGGCCGTTGGCGTCACGGTGGGCGACGATGTTCTCCGCCAGGCCCGCGCCGATGCCCGACACCCGCGAGAGCAGCGGCGCCGAGGCGGTGTTGACGTCCACGCCGACGCCGTTGACGCAGTCCTCCACCACCGCGTCCAGCGAGCGCGACAGCTTCACCTCGGAGACGTCGTGCTGGTACTGGCCCACCCCGATCGACTTGGGGTCGATCTTGACCAGCTCGGCCAGCGGGTCCTGCAGGCGCCGGGCGATGGAGACCGCGCCGCGCAGCGAGACGTCCAGGTCCGGCAGCTCGCGGGAGGCGAAGGCGGAGGCGGAGTACACCGACGCGCCCGCCTCCGAGACCATCACCTTCGTCAGCTTCAGCTCCGGCTGCGCGGCGCACAGTTCGGCGGCCAGCCGGTCCGTCTCGCGGGAGGCGGTGCCGTTGCCGACGGCGATCAGCTCCACCCGGTGCTCCCGCGCCAGCCGCGCCAGCGTGGCCAGCGACTCCTTCCAGCGGTTCTGCGGGACGTGCGGGTAGATCGTCTCGGTGGCGGCGACCTTGCCGGTGGCGTCGACGACGGCGACCTTCACGCCCGTGCGGAAGCCCGGGTCCAGCCCCATGGTGGCGCGGGTGCCGGCGGGAGCGGCCAGCAGCAGGTCGCGCAGGTTGGCCGCGAACACCGCGACCGCCTCGTCCTCGGCGGCGGTGCGCAGCCGCAGCCGCAGGTCGATGCCCAGGTGCACCAGGATGCGGGTGCGCCAGGCCCAGCGCACGGTGTCGGCCAGCCAGCGGTCGGCCGGGCGACCGCGGTCCTCGACGCCGAACCGGCGGGCGATCGCCCGCTCGTAGTCGGAGGGACCGGTGGTCTCGCGCAGGGCCCCGCCCTCGGCGGCCTCCCCGGCGGGCTCCGGCTCCGGCTCCAGGGAGAGGTCGAGGACCTCCTCCTTCTCGCCGCGCAGCATCGCCAGCACCCGGTGCGAGGGCAGCTCGGTGAAGGGCTCGGAGAAGTCGAAGTAGTCGGCGAACTTGGCGCCCTGCTCCCGTTTGCCTTCGCGCACCTTCGCCACCAGCCGGCCGCGCCGCCACATCGTCTCGCGCAGCTCGCCGATCAGGTCGGCGTCCTCGCCGAAGCGCTCGGTCAGGATCGCGCGGGCGCCCTCCAGCGCGGCGGAGGCGTCGGCCACCCCCTTGTCCGGGTCGACGAACGCCGCCGCGGCGGCGGCCGGCTCCACGGACGGGTCGGCGAGCAGGCCGTCGGCCAGCGGCTCCAGGCCCGCCTCGCGGGCGATCTGCGCCTTGGTGCGCCGCTTGGGCTTGTAGGGCAGGTAGACGTCCTCCAGGCGGGCCTTGGAGTCGGCGGCCCGGATGCGGGCCTCCAGTTCGGCGTCGAGCTTGCCCTGGGAGCGCACGGACTCCAGGATCGCCGCCCGCCGCTCCTCCAGCTCCCGCAGGTAGCGCAGCCGCTCCTCCAGGTCGCGCAGCTGCGCGTCGTCCAGGCCGCCGGTGGCCTCCTTGCGGTAGCGCGCGACGAACGGCACGGTCGAGCCGCCGTCGAGCAGTTCGACGGCGGCCCTGACCTGCCGTTCCCGTACGCCGAGTTCCTCGGCGATCCTGCCCTCGACGGACGCCGCGCCGGACGTGCCGGCCGGTGCCGCGCCCTCGACGGGCGTCTCTCCGATGGACTGTGTCACGATCCGTTCCGCCTTACTCGGTGCTGGGTGCTTCCCCGGTAGCCCGCATTGTTACAGGCCGCACCGACAGGCGGACGGTCAGACGCGGCGTCCGGCGTGCGAAGCCCCGCCGAAGAGGCGGGCCAGTAGTCGGAAGGGCAGCGTCACCACGGTCGCGATGGCGCCGCCGACGGTACGGAGTGCGTCTGCTATGGCTTTGAACATGCAGTACGCGTGACCGCTCACGCGCCGGACAAACAACCTTCCATCCGCTCCGGCCGGTTTCCGCCTCCCCGGCGCTCCCGCTCCGGGGCCCTCCCCGGAGCCCCGCCGGGCCTTCCCGGGAGAGGGCCCCGAGCCCGGCTCAGCCCTTGCCGAACAGGTCGGCGGGGAAGGCGCCCGAGGCGAGGGCCGCGCCGGTGAAGGCGCCGCACAGCTCGGTCAGCCGCTCGGTGCCCGCCGCGCCCAGGTGCTCGTACGGCGCGGCGTCCAGCCGGTCGGTCTCCGCCTCCAGTTCCTTGCGCAGGGCGGTGCCGGCCTCGGTCAACTCGCCCTCGCCGTCCAGCAGTCCGCGCCCGCGCAGCCGCTCCTGGGCCTCCTCCCAGTCCCGGCGGCTCCAGCCGCGGGTGGCCAGCGCCCACCCGGGGCTCATGCCGCGACCGCTGGCGGTGTGGCTGACCAGCGCCTCCATCGGGTCCAGCCCCGCGTGCTGGAGGACGGCGACATGGGCGTCGCCGCGGTGCTCGCGCAGCAGCGAGGCGCCGTGCCACAGCGCCAGGTGCGGCGCCTCGGGCACGGGGAGGTCGGCGAGCGCCGCGTACAGCGGGCGGCCCGGGCGGACGCACCCCTCGGCGGCGCGCAGCGCCAGCTCGGCGGCCTCGGCCATCTCCTTGGACGCCACCGCCTCCTCGCCCAGCAGGCGCCGCAGCATGGAGTCGGCGGCGCGCAGCCGGGCCGCGAGCACGGTCTCGGGGGCGGCCAGCTCCCACACGGCCGGCAGGTGGCGGGCGACGAGGGCGTGGTGGAAGTTGTGGAATGTCGCGGTGACGACCCCGGGGCCGACCCGGCCCAGCGCCGCGGCGCGGCCGGCGAAGTAGACCGCGGAGGGGTCCTCGATGCCGTAGGGGGCCAGCTCGCGGGCCAGGTCGGGGGCGAAGTAGAGAGCCGAGTGCAGCGGGTTGACGGCGTTGTGGCAGCGCCGTCCGGCTTTGGCGGGGAGGGACGTCATACCCGCACGCTACCCGTCGGTAAGTGGCCAGGTGAAGACCGGAGGGCGCCGTTCCAGGAAGGCGGCCACGCCCTCGGCGCGCTCACCGCTCTCCCGGGCGCGCTCCTCCCAGTAAGCGACCCGCTCCGGCGGCACGGGGCCGGCCCCGGCGCCGTTCGCGAACTCCTTGGCGGCGGCCTGGGTGAGCTGCGAGCGCGAGACGAGCAGCCGCGCGAACGCCGCGACCCGCTCCTCCAGTTCGCCCCCCGGGTGCACCTCGTCGACCAGCCCGGTGCGCAGGGCCCGCTCGGTGCCGATCAACTCACCCGAGAACAGCAGGTACTTGGCGGTGGCCGGGCCGACCAGGGAGACCAGGCGCCGGGTGGAGGAGGCGCCGTAGACGATGCCGAGCCTGGCCGGGGTGATGCCGAACAGGGCTCCCTCGGCGGCGAAGCGCAGGTCGCAGGCGACGGCGAGCTGGCAGCCGCCGCCCACGCAGTGCCCGCGCACGGCCGCGAGCGTGGGCCGCGGGAAGGCCGCCAGCGCCTCCTCGGCGGCCACCGCCAGACGGCGGGACTCCTCGTCGCCCTCGCGCAGGGCGGAGATGTCGGCGCCCGCGCAGAAGGTGCCGCCCCCGCCGGTGAGGACCAGGGCCCGTACGGCGGGATCGGCGGCGAGCCGCTCCAGCACGGCGGGCATCCGCCGCCACATGTCCGGCGTCATCGCGTTGCGCTTGGCCGGATTGTCGATGGTGAGGGTGGCGACGCCGTCCTGGACGGAGACCGGCAGGGCCGGGCCGCCGGCCGGCGGGGTGTGCGCGGACATGGGCCGGATCGTAACGGCAGGAGGCGCGAGGGCCGAGACGGGGGCCGAGACGGGGCCGCAGAAACGATCGCGCAAGGGCGGTCACAGCCGCGAACGGCGCGTAAGTCTTCTGTCAATTGCCATCGATAAGTGCCGACTTGCAGTCACAGGAGCGGGCCGTGCGCACCATGGGCCGACACTCTTCGGAGAACCGGTCCGGGACCGGCCCGGAACGGAGCCGGACGGAAGCGGCCGGCGGGAGCCGAGATCGGGGTGCGGCAGATGGACATCCGCGGGGACTTCCTCCCTGACCGGGACGGCCGGGCGCCGGTGGCGGTGCCCGGCCGTCCCGCCGGGCCGTCGCGACCGCGACTCCGCCCCCGCCCGCAGGAGCAGCCGCGAGAACGACTGCGGGAGCAGCCGCAGCCGTACGCCCGGCCCGAGCCCCCGCCCCACCCCCGGCCGTACGAGGGCGCCTGGCGCTTCACCGTCCCGGTGCACGAGTCCTCCGTGCCCCAGGCGCGCCGCGCCGTGCGGGACCTCCTTGGCCGCAGAGGGGCCCCACTCGCCGACGAGCTGATGGACGGCCTGCTGCTGATCCTCTCCGAGCTGGTCACCAACGCCGTGCGGCACGCGGCCCTGCTCTCCACGGAGATCGGTGTCGAGGTCCGCCTCGACGCCGGCCGGGTGCGCCTGGGCATCGAGGACGGTCACCCCTACCGCCCCGCGGCGCCGGCCGCCGTCCCGGAGCGTGAGCACACCGGGGGGCGGGGGCTGCTCCTGGTCAAGGCCGTCGTCGCCGAGGCCGGTGGCTTCTGCGAGACCGAGCGGACCGCGTCCGGCGGCAAGGTGATCCGGGTCACGTTGCCGCTGACCCCCCTGCCGCCGGCGCCGTGAGCGTCCCCGGCGCCGTGAGCGCCGCCGGCGCGGGCACGGCCACAGGTACGGCCGCCGGCCCGCGGTGCCGCGTGCCTCACCAGCCGGCCGAGGCCCCGGTCACCTCGCGGATGCCGCCGCGCGCCGCGTCCAGCACCGTCATGAACCAGGCCGAGAACGGCTCCGCCTCGTGCCGCTTGAGCAGCTCCTCGGGCGTCACGAACGCCGTCTCGGCGATCTCCTGCGGATCCGGCCGGGGCATGTCCCGCACCAGCCCCGCGAAGAGGTGGTTGTACTCCTGCTCGACCAGGCCGGATGCCGGGTCCGGGTGGTTGTAGCGCACCGTCCCCGCCTCCCGCATCAGCTGGGGCGCCACACCCAGCTCCTCGCCGACCCGGCGCGCGGCGGCGGCGAAGGGCCGCTCGCCGGGGTAGGGGTGGCCGCAGCAGGTGTTGGACCACACACCGGGGGAGTGGTACTTGCCCAGCGCCCTGCGCTGGAGCAGCAGCCGGCCCATCTCGTCGAAGAGGAAGACGGAGAAGGCCCGGTGCAGCCGGCCCGGGGCCTGGTGGGCGGAGAGCTTCTCCGCGGTCCCGATCGTCCTGCCGTCCTCGTCGACCAGCTCGAGCATGATCGGGTCCGCCGTGCCGTTGGTCATGTCCGCCCTTCACCGTGCATGTGTCGGAACGGCATTTCTCCTATGTTCCGACTGTCCGCTCCAGTGTGCCGTACACGGACGGGGGCCGCTCGCCGGGCGGGCGGTACGGGGGTCTCGCGGCGTCGGCGGAGATGCGGCGAGGGGGGCGTCAGTGGCACAGCCGCCCTTCGCGCGCCGCGTGCCCGTGCGGCTCCAGCTGGAAGGTGCAGTGCTCGACGTCGAAGTGCCGGCCCAGGCAGCCGTGGAGGTCCCGCAGGATCCTGTCGTGGCCCCCCTCGGCCTCCAGCGCCTCCCGGCCGACCACCACGTGAGCGGAGAGCACCGGCATGCCGGAGGTGATGGTCCACACGTGCAGGTCGTGCAGGTCCTCCACCCCGGGCACGCCCAGGATGTGCGCCCGCACCCCGGCCATGTCCACGTTCCGGGGCGCGGCCTCCAGCAGGACGTCGATCGCCTCGCGCGCCAGCCGCACCGTCCGCGGCACGATCAGCACCGCGATCAGCAGCGAGGCGACGGGGTCGGCCTGCCGCCAGCCGGTGAACATGATGACCAGCGCGGCGGCGATCACCGCCACCGAGCCCAGGGCGTCCGCCGCCACCTCAAGGAAGGCACCCCGCACGTTCAGGCTCTCCCGCTGCCCGCGCATCAGCAGGGCCAGGGACAGGCCGTTGAGGGCCAGGCCGACGACGCCGAACAGGACCGTCAGGCCGCCGGGCACCTCCTCGGGATGGCGCAGCCGCTCGACGGCCTCCACCAGGATGTAGCCGCCCACCCCCAGCAGCAGCAGGGCGTTGAGCAGCGCGGCGAGGATCTCGGCCCGGGCGAGACCGAAGGTGCGCCGCTCGCTGCCGGGCCGGTTGGCGACATGGATCGCCAGCAGCGCCATCCCGATGCCGACCGCGTCGGTGGCCACGTGGCCGGCGTCCGCCAGCAGCGCCAGCGAACCGGTCAGCGCGGCGCCCGCGAGCTCGGCGAGCAGCAGGACGACCGCGATGGCCAGGGCCGCGCGCAGCCGGCCCCGGTACGCGGCTCCCGCCGTACCCGGCCCGGCCGGCCGCGGCCCGCCGTGGTTGTGCCCTGCGCCCATGAACGATGCCTCCCGTACGGCGGCCGGTGCCGCCTGCGACCGGTGCGGACGATCCCAGTGAACTACGGGCGGGGGGTATGGGGCAACGCGGCACTGAACACCGTTGTCATCCCCTCTGACCTGCGCTTTCCATTCACCTGGCGGACGGCGCCCGCTCGTTCGGGGGACCGGCCCGGATCACTCGGGGAGCGCGGCCGCCTCCCGCCGGAGGCCGTCGGCGCCGCGCAGGCGCCAGCCCTCCCAGGCCGAGGCCACCATCTCGCGTACCCCGTACCGGGGTGCCCAGCCCAGCTCCACGCCGATCCGCTCGGCCGAGGCCACCACCCGCGCCGGGTCCCCCGGGCGGCGCGGGACGACCACCGGGGCGGGCTCGCGGACACCGGTGACCTCGGCGACGAGATCGGCCAGCTCACGCACCGACACGCCCTCTCCGGTGCCCACGTTCACCGTCAGGTCCCCGCCGGCCGGGAGCCCGGCCAGACGGCGGGCGGCGGCCAGATGGGCCTCGGCCAGATCGGCGACGTGGATGTAGTCGCGTACGCAGGTGCCGTCGGGGGTGGGGTAGTCGTCGCCGAAGATCCGCGGGGCCTCGCCGCGCGTGAGGGCGTCGAAGAACATCGGGATGACGTTGGACACGCCGACGTCGGACAGCTCCGGCCGCGCGGCCCCCGCCACGTTGAAGTAGCGCAGGCAGGCGGTGGACAGCCCGTGCGCCCGCCCCGCGGCGCGCACCAGCCACTCGCCCGCCAGCTTCGTCTCGCCGTAGGGGCTCATCGGGACGCAGGGCGTGTCCTCGGTGACCGGGTCCACGTCCGGCATGCCGTAGACGGCGGCGGAGGAGGAGAACACGAAGCGCCGCACCCCGGCGGCGACCACGGCCTCCAGCAGCACCGTGAGCCCGTACAGGTTCTCCCGGTAGTACGTCAGCGGGTGCTCCACCGACTCGCCCACCTGCTTCTTCGCCGCCAGATGCACCACGCCGGCGACCTCGTGCCCGGCGATCGTGCGGTCGAGCAGCGCGCGGTCGGCGACCGAGCCGCGCACCAGGGGCACGCCGGGCGGCAGCCGCTCGGGCAGGCCGCTGGAGACGTCGTCGAGCACGACGACCCTCTCACCGGCCTCCGCCATCGCCCGCGCCACATGGGCGCCGACGTATCCGATCCCACCGGTCACCAGCCACGTCATGGCTGCAGCCTAACCACCGGTCGCAGGCCGTCGCGGACGCGCTCCTTGTGCGAGTCGGCGGGATCGAGGATCCTGGAACGCGGTCCGTGGTGTTCTGTCACCTTTCGTGACGGCGGGGCGCTTCCGCCCGGTGAATGCGGGGTGAACGGGCGCTTCCACCTATCCGATAACCTCTGGCCACATGCTGCCTGCCCCGAACGGGTGATGGCGCACTGTGACCGCTGCCCGGATGCCGCTCGCTTACGGACCGCGCCGCGGACAGTACGGCTTCCAAGGAGTGAGTTCGTTCTTGTCGACCGCCATTCTCACCGGTCCGCCGGTCGCGGGGGCGCCCCTGGAGGGCGGTCTGCGGTCGCTGGGTTTCGACGTGCGGGTGGCGGAGGACGCCGCCGGGGTGGAGGCGGCGCTGGCGGCCGTCCCGGCCGGTGAGCGCGTCGCCCTCGTCGACCCCCGCTTCGTCGGGCACACGCACAGCCTGCGGCTGGCCCTGACCGACCCGCGCTTCCCCGCCGCCGCGATCCCCGGCGCACTGGCCGTCCAGCCCACCGCGCGCGCCGCCCTGGTCCGAGCCGTGTCCGCCGCTTACGCGGCCTCCGCGCCCTCCGCGCCCCCCGCGGCGGGAGGCGCGGCACGCACCGCCGCCCCCGAGCCGGCCGGACTGCCCGACCGGGCGGCCGCCGCCCTGGAGGCGGACGACCGGGCGCCGGCCGTGCACCGTCCCGAGCTGGGCGTCCTCGTCGCCGCCGTGCCCGCCGACGGCGCGGAGCGGGCCGGGGCCGAGCGGGCCGTGGCGGCCGTCGACGAGGAGCGGGTGCGGCTGCGCTCGGCGGTGAAGTCCCGCGACGGCTTCTTCACCACCTTCCTCGTCAGCCCCTACTCCCGTTACCTCGCCCGCTGGTGCGCCCGGCGCGGACTCACCCCCAACCAGGTGACCACCGCCTCGCTGCTCACCGCGCTGGTCGCCGCCGCCTGCGCGGCCACCGGCACCCGCGGCGGCTTCGTCGCGGCCGGGGTGCTGCTGATCGCCTCGTTCGTGCTGGACTGCACCGACGGCCAGCTCGCCCGCTACGCGCTGAAGTACTCCACGCTCGGAGCCTGGCTGGACGCCACCTTCGACCGGGCCAAGGAGTACGCCTACTACGCGGGCCTGGCCCTCGGCGCGGCCCGCGGCGGCGACGACGTGTGGGCCCTCGCACTGGGCGCGATGGTGCTCCAGACCTGCCGCCACGTGGTGGACTTCTCCTTCGGCGAGGCCGACCACTACAGGAGGGACGGCGGGCAGGAGCGCGAGGGGGAGCCCGCCGCCGGGAGCGCCAACCCCGCCGCCGCCCTGTCCGGGAAGCTCGACCGGGTCGGCTGGACGGTGTGGGCCCGCCGCATGGTCGTGCTGCCGATCGGCGAACGCTGGGCGCTGATCGCCGTCCTCACAGCCCTCACCACACCTCGCACCACCTTCACCGTGCTGCTGGTCGGCTGCGCGTTCGCCGCCTGCTACACCACCGCCGGGCGGGTGCTGCGCTCCCTGGCCCGAAAGGGCGTGCGCACCGATCGCGCCGCACGGGCCCTGAGCGAGCTGGCCGACTCCGGACCGCTGGCCGAGGGCGTGGCCAGGGCCGCGGCGTCCCGGACGCGCGGGGCGCGGCCGTCCGCGTTCGCCGCCCCGGCCCTGGCCCTGCTCGGCTCGGCCGGTCTGGCGGCCGCCGCGCTGTGGGCCCCGGTCGGTCCCTGGCTGCCGGCCGCCGCGCTCGGCTACGCCGTCCTGTCCGGGCTGGCCGTCGCCCGCCCGCTGACGGGCGCGCTGGACTGGCTGGTGCCGCCCTTCTTCCGCGCGGCGGAGTACACCACGGTCCTGGCGCTGGCCGCCCGGTCGGACGCGGACGGGGCCCTGCCCGCCGCGTTCGGGCTGGTCGCGGCGGTCGCCTACCATCACTACGACACGGTGTACCGCATCCGCGGCGGCACCGGCGCCCCGCCGCACCGGCTGGTGCGGGCGATCGGCGGGCACGAGGGACGCGCTGTGGCGGTCACGGCCGCCGCCGCCCTCTGGGCCGCCGGGCAGGGCTTCACGATCGCGCTCACGGCCCTGGCCGGGGCCCTGGCGCTCACGGTGCTCACCGAGAGCGTCCGTTTCTGGGTGTCCTCACACGCACCCGCCGTACACGACGAAACAGGAGAACCCGCATGATCGGCCTCGTGCTGGCCGCCGGCGCCGGACGGCGTCTGCGCCCCTACACCGACACCCTCCCCAAGGCCCTGGTGCCGGTGGACCCGGCGGGCGAGGGCACCACCACCGTGCTGGACCTCACCCTCGGCAACTTCCGCGAGGTCGGCCTCACCGACGTCGCCGTGGTCGTGGGCTACCGCAAGGAGGCCGTCCACGAGCGCAGGGCCGCCCTGGAGAAGAAGTACGGCGTCAAGCTCCACCTGGTGGAGAACGACAAGGCCGAGGAGTGGAACAACGCCTACTCCCTGTGGTGCGCCCGCGACGTCATCAAGGAGGGCGTGATCCTGGCCAACGGCGACACCGTCCACCCCGTCTCCGTCGAGCAGACGCTGCTTCAGGCCCGCGGCAAGGGGCAGCGGATCATCCTCGCCCTCGACACGGTCAAGAAGCTGGCCGACGAGGAGATGAAGGTCGTCGCCGAGCCCGGCAGGGGCGTGCGCCGCATCACCAAGCTGATGGACCCGGCCGACGCCACCGGCGAGTACATCGGCGTGACCCTCATCGAGGGCGACGCCGCCGCCGACCTGGCCGACGCGCTGAAGGCCACCTACGAGCGCGACCCGCAGCTGTACTACGAGGACGGCTACCAGGAGATGGTCGACCGCGGCCTCACCATCGACACCGCCGCCATCGGCGACGTGAAGTGGGTCGAGATCGACAACCACGACGACCTGAACAAGGCGCGGGAGATCGCGTGCCAGTACTGACCCGGCTCATCCCCTCGCCGGTCGTCGTCGACATCAGGCCCGGTGCGCTGGACGACCTGGCGACCCTCCTGGTCGACCAGCGCATCTCGGCCTCCGGCAAGCTCGCCATCGCCATCAGCGGCGGCTCGGGCGCGGCCCTGCGCGAGCGGTTCGCGCCCGCCCTGCCGGGCGCCGACTGGTACGAGGTCGGCGGCGGGACGCTGGACAACGCGATCAAGCTGGCCGACGCGATGAAGTCCGGCCACTACGACGCGGTCGTCGGCATGGGCGGCGGCAAGATCATCGACTGCGCCAAGTTCGCCGCCGCGCGCATCGGTCTGCCGCTGGTCGCCGTCGCCACCAACCTCAGCCACGACGGCCTGTGCTCGCCCGTGGCCACGCTCGACAACGACGCCGGCCGCGGCTCGTACGGCGTGCCGAACCCGATCGCGATCGTGATCGACCTCGACGTCATCCGCGAGGCCCCGATCCGCTTCGTGCGCTCGGGCGTGGGCGACGTGATCTCCAACATCTCCGCCGTCGCCGACTGGGAGCTCTCCCACAAGGTCACCGGCGAGTCGATCGACGGCCTGGCCGCCGCCATGGCCCGCCAGGCCGGCGAGGCGGTGCTGCGCCACCCGGGCGGCTGCGGCGACGACGAGTTCCTCACCGTGCTGGCCGAGGGGCTGGTGCTCACCGGCATCTCCATGTCGGTCGCAGGCGACAGCCGCCCCGCCTCCGGCGCCTGCCACGAGATCAACCACGCCTTCGACCTGCTCTACCCCAAGCGCGCCGCCGCCCACGGCGAGCAGTGCGGGCTCGGCGCCGCCTTCGCGATGCACCTGCGCGGAGCCGAGGAGCAGACGGCGCTGATCGTCGACGTACTGCGCCGCCACGGCCTGCCCGTGCTGCCCGGCGAGATCGGCTTCAGCGAGGACGAGTTCGTGCGCGCGGTGGAGTACGCGCCGCAGACCCGGCCCGGGCGCTACACGATCATCGAGCACCTGGACCTGTCCACCGACCAGATCAGGGACGCGTACGCCGACTATGTCAAAGCCGTCAGTAGCTGAACTCCGCCCGGTCGTCCACCCCGCCGGGGTGAAGGACCGGCGCAGCGGTGAGCACTGGGCCGGGCGCCTGTACATGCGGGAGATCTCGCTGCGCTGGACCCGGCACCTGGTGAACACCCGGATAACGCCCAACCAGCTCACCTACCTGATGGTGGTCGCCGGCGTGGCGGCCGGCGCCGTGCTGCTGGTGCCGGGTCCGACAGGGGCCGTCCTGGCCGCTCTGCTGATCCAGTTCTACCTGCTGCTGGACTGCGTGGACGGCGAGGTCGCCCGCTGGCGGAAGCAGACCTCCATCACCGGCGTCTACCTCGACCGGGTGGGCCACTACCTGGCCGAGGCGGCGCTGCTGGTCGGCTTCGGGGTGCGGGCCGCGGACGTCTTCCGCACCGAGGGGGCCTCCGCGAACTGGCTGTGGGCCTTCCTGGGCACCGTGGCCGCGCTGGGCGCGATCCTGATCAAGGCCGAGACCGACCTGGTGGACGTCGCCCGCTCCCGCAGCGGCCTGCCCGCGGTGAAGGACGAGGCGGCCGTGCCCCGCTCCTCGGGGCTGGCGCTGGCCCGCCGGGCGGCCGCGGCGCTGAAGTTCCACCGGCTGGTCGGCGGTGTCGAGGCCTCCCTGGTGATCCTGGCGGTGGCGATCGCCGACGCAGTGCACGGCGGCCTGTTCTTCACCCGGCTGGGCGTCGCCGTCCTGGCGGCCATCGCGGTCCTGCAGACGCTGCTGCACCTGGTGTCCATCCTGGCGTCGAGCCGGCTGCGGTGAGGGCGGTGAACGACATGACCGAGGGCGCGCGGTCCTCCTCCGGCAGGCCCCTGACGCTGGGCGCGGTCGTCCTCACCATGGGCAACCGCCCCGAGGAGCTGCGCGCCCTGCTGGACTCGGTCGCCAAGCAGGACGGCGACCCGGTCCAGGTGGTGGTCGTCGGCAACGGCGCCCCGCTGCCGGAGCTCCCGCCGGGGGTGCGGACGGTGGAGCTGCCGGAGAACCTGGGCATCCCCGGCGGCCGCAACGTCGGCATCGAGGCGTTCGGGCCCGGCGGGAGCGAGGTGGACGCGCTGCTCTTCCTCGACGACGACGGGCTGCTGCCGAACACCGACACCGCCGAGCTGGTCCGGCAGGCGTTCGCCGCCGACCCGGAGCTGGGCATCATCAGCTTCCGCATCGCCGACCCGGACACCGGGGTCACCCAGCGCCGCCACGTACCGCGGCTGCGTGCCTCGGACCCGATGCGCTCCTCGCGCGTGACGACCTTCCTCGGCGGCGCCAACGCCGTGCGCACGGCGGTCTTCCAGGAGGTCGGCGGGCTGCCGGACGAGTTCTTCTACGCGCACGAGGAGACCGACCTGGCCTGGCGGGCGCTGGACGCGGGATGGATGATCGACTACCGCGCGGACATGGTGCTCCACCACCCCACCACCCTCCCCAGCCGCCACGCGGTCTACCACCGCATGGTCGCCCGCAACCGCGTGTGGCTGGCCCGGCGCAACCTGCCGCTGCCGCTGATCCCCCTCTACCTGGGCGTATGGTTGCTGCTGACCCTCGCCCGGCGCCCCTCGCGTCCCGCGCTGCGCGCCTGGCTGGGCGGTTTCCGGGAGGGCTGGACGACTCCGTGCGGTCCTCGCCGTCCCATGAAGTGGCGTACGGTGTGGCGTCTGACCCGGCTGGGCCGCCCTCCCGTCATCTGACAAGCTCTGTGCGAGAGCATCGGGTCCGGTGACAGGAGCCGGGGCCCGCTGCGCTCATTCCATCCCGGCTGCGCACTGTGAGGACGAAAGTTTCAACGTGAGCGAGACAACGCACGGTGGTGCGATCGCGACGGGCGAGCCCCCGCGTTCACCAGACGACGGCCTGTCCCCGGCCGAACTCGCCGCCAAGTACGGGCTGACGGTGAGCGGCGCCCGGCCCTCCCTGACGGAGTACGTCCGGCAGTTGTGGGCGCGGAGGCACTTCATCCTCGCCTTCTCCCGGGCGAAACTCATGGCCCAGTACAGCCAGGCCAAGCTGGGCCAGCTGTGGCAGGTGGCAACCCCGCTGCTGAACGCCGCGGTGTACTTCTTCGTCTTCGGCATCCTGCTGGGCGGCCGCGAGGGAGTGCCGGGCGGCAAGGGGAACTACGTCCCCTTCCTGGTCACGGGCGTCTTCGTCTTCACCTTCACGCAGACCTCGGTGATGTCGGGCGTCCGCTCCATCTCCGGCAACCTGGGCCTGGTGCGGGCCCTGCACTTCCCGAGGGCCTCGCTGCCCATCTCCTTCTCCCTGCAGCAGCTCCAGCAACTGCTCTACTCGATGATCGTCCTGGGGGCCATCCTCCTCGGCTTCGGCCACTACCCGCGGTGGACCTGGCTGCTGGTGGTGCCGATCCTGGCCCTGCAACTGGTCTTCAACACCGGCCTGGCGATGATCATGGCCCGGCTGGGGAGCAAGACCCCGGACCTCGCCCAGCTGATGCCCTTCGTGATGCGCACCTGGATGTACGCGTCCGGCGTGATGTTCTCCCTGGAGTACATGATCAGGGAGCGCACCGGTGCTCCGGAGTGGCTGGTCATCGCGGCCCAGGCCAACCCGGCGGCCGTCTACATGGACCTCATGCGCTTCGCGCTCATCGACGGCTACACCCCCGCCGACCTCCCGCCGTACGGCTGGGCACTGGCCGCGGGGTGGGCCGTGGTGATCGGCCTCGGCGGATTCGTGTACTTCTGGAAGGCGGAGGAGCGTTATGGCCGTGGCTGAGAAGAGCGCAGCCGCCGCGTCGGCGGACAAGGGCGCGAAGGCCGTCTCCGCCGAACGCCGGCCGACCGTCATCGCCGACGACCTGCACATCGTCTACCGCGTCAACGGCGGAGGCCGGGGCAGGGGCAGTGCCACCGCGGCCCTCAACCGGATCATCCGCCGCAAGGCGTCCGCGGGCATGCGCGAGGTGCACGCGGTCAAGGGCGTCAGCTTCACCGCCTACCGCGGCGAGGCCATCGGCCTGATCGGTTCCAACGGCTCGGGCAAGTCCACGCTGCTGCGCGCCATCGCGGGCCTGCTGCCGGCCGAGCGCGGCAAGGTCTACACCGACGGCCAGCCCTCCCTGCTGGGCGTCAACGCCGCTCTGATGAACGACCTGACCGGTGAGCGCAACGTCATACTGGGCGGGCTGGCGATGGGCATGTCCAAGGCCCAGATCCAGGAGCGCTACCAGGACATCGTCGACTTCTCCGGCATCAACGACAAGGGCGACTTCATCAGCCTGCCGATGCGGACCTACTCCTCCGGCATGGCGGCCCGGCTGCGGTTCTCCATCGCCGCCGCCAAGGACCACGACGTGCTGATGATCGACGAGGCGCTGGCGACGGGCGACAAGAAGTTCCAGAAGCGCTCGGAGGCCCGTATCCGCGAGCTGCGCAAGGAGGCCGGGACGGTCTTCCTGGTCAGCCACAACAACAAGTCCATCCGGGACACCTGCGACCGGGTGCTGTGGCTGGAGAGCGGCGAGCTGCGCATGGACGGCCCGACCGAGGACGTGATGAAGGCGTACGAGGAGTTCACCCGCAAGTAACACGGCTCCCCGGCCGCTCTCCGGCGGCGTGTCCCCGGCCCCCGCGCCCCTCACGGGCGCGGGGGCCGGGGTGCGTCCGGGCGCGTGCCCACCCGTGCGGCGGGGCGCCCGCGCGCACGACGTAAGCTGAGCCGGTGCCGGTGGGCGGTGCGCCGGACGTCCGGCACCCGGTCGGACGAGCAGCGGACCATGCCCCGGGCGTGCCCGAAATAGGATGTTCCGTACGCGGATCCCGCGAGTGCCGTCCGCGGGGGAGAGGCGTCGCCGACGCCGCGGGCACCCCGGCACCGCAGGCCCTCCCGGATTCCGTGGTGTCGCGGACGCCGTCGGTGGCATGCGGACACAGGCGGGCCACGGACGGGACACGGATGCCGTGGACGCCACCGCTTCGGAAGGACGGGACTGTCGGTTGGAGAGACGCAGAGGTGACGGCGATGGCAGCGGGCGGCCCCCGGTGACCCCCGCGCGGGACGCGCGCGGCCGCGCCGTCCTGGACAAGGCGGCGCGCGAGAACTTCCCCGTGGCCCCCCGCTTCCTGCCCCGCGCCTGGCGGGACGACCTGATGGCCGTGTACGGCTGCGTCCGCCTCCTGGACGACATCGGCGACGGCGACCTGCCCCCCGGCGGCGCCGACGCCGCGCTGCTGGGAGTGGACCCCGACCGGGCCGACGACCGCGGCGCACTGCTCGACGCCTTCGAGACCGAGCTGCACCGGGTCTTCCGCACCGCCCGGGACACGGGCGCCGAGGGCCGGGACGTCCCCCGCCACCCCCTGCTGTACGCCCTGGTGCCGACGGTGCGCCGCCACGCGCTGACCCCCGAGCCGTTCCTCGCCCTGGTCGAGGCCAACCGGCTGGACCAGAAGGTCCGCCGGTACGGCACCTGGGAGGAGCTGCTGGGCTACTGCGAGCTGTCCGCCAACCCCGTCGGCCGGCTCGTCCTGGCCATCACCGGCACCACGACCCCCGAGCGCGTCCGCCGCTCCGACGCCGTCTGCACCGCGCTGCAGGTCACCGAGCACCTCCAGGACGTCGCCGAGGACCTCGCCCTGCGCGACCGGATCTACCTCCCCGCCGAGGACCTGGAGCGCTTCCGCGTCACCGAGGCCGACCTCGCCGCGCCCACCGCGAACGCCTCGGTGCGCGCCCTGATCGCCTGGGAGGCGCGGCGCGCGCACGAACTGCTGAACGAAGGAGTCCCGCTGGTGGCCAGTGTCCCCGGCATACCGAAGATCCTCATCGCCGGATTCACCGGCGGCGGACGGGCGGCCCTGCGCGCCCTGCGCTCCGCCCGGTACGACGTCCTGGGCGGCGCCCCGCGCCCGGGGAAGGCCGGTGTGCTGCGCGAGACCGCGGCCGTCCTGGGAGCGGCGAGGTGAGCCCGGTGGCGAGGCGGAGCGCGAACGCGGAGCGGGCCGCGCGGCAGGCGCCGCCCTCCCCGCAGGTCTTCGCCGCCTACCGCTACTGCGAGGCCGTCACCGGACGGCAGGCCCGCAACTTCGCCTACGGCATCCGGCTGCTGCCCACCGACCGGCGCCGGGCGATGTCCGCCCTGTACGCCTTCTCGCGGCGCGTGGACGACATCGGCGACGGACCGCTGGAGACGGAGGTCAAGCGCGCCCGGCTGGAGGAGAGCCGCGCCCTGCTCGACCTCGTCCGCACCGGAAAGGTCCCCGACGACGCCACCGACCCGGTCACCGTCGCCCTGGCCGACGCCGCGGAGCGCTTCCCGATCCCGCTGGGCGGGCTCGACGAGCTGATCGACGGCGTCCTGATGGACGTCCGCGGCCGCGCCTACGAGACCTGGGACGAGCTGAAGGAGTACTGCCGCTGCGTGGCCGGCGCCATCGGACGGCTCTCCCTGGGGGTCTTCGGCACCGTGCCGGGCGCCCCGGGCGCCGACCGCGCCCCCCACTACGCCGACACCCTCGGCCTCGCCCTGCAGCTGACCAACATCCTGCGCGATGTGCGCGAGGACGCCGCGGAGGGCCGCACCTACCTGCCCCGCGAGGACCTGGCCGCCTTCGGCTGCGACACCTCGCTGGACCGCCACGCGCCGCCCGCCGGCGCGGACTTCGCCGGTCTGGTGCGCTTCGAGGTGGACCGGGCCCGCGCGCTGTTCGCCGAGGGGCTGCGGCTGCTGCCGCTGCTGGACCGCCGCTCGGCCGCCTGCGTGGCGGCCATGGCGGGGATCTACCACCGCCTGCTGGCCCGTATCGCCCGCGACCCGCACGCCGTACTGCGCGGCCGGGTCTCCCTGCCGGCGCGCGAGAAGGCCTACGTCGCCCTGCGCGGCCTGTCCGGGCTCGACACCCGGCTGGCCGCCCGCACGGCCACCCGGGAGAGCGCGACGTGACCGGCGCACCCGACCCGCGCGCCGTCGTCGTCGGCGGGGGGCTGGCGGGCACCGCCGCCGCACTGCGCCTGGCCGACGCCGGGGTGGCCACCACCCTGGTGGAGAGCCGGCCCCGGCTGGGCGGGCTCGCCTTCTCCTTCCGCCGCTCCAGCGCGGCCGGCGAGCTGACCGTCGACAACGGCCACCACGTCCACCTGCGCTGCTGCACCGCCTACCGCTGGCTCCTGGAGCGCATCGGCGCGAGCGAGCTCGCCCCCCTCCAGCCCCGCCTGGACATCCCCGTCCACGACGCCGCGCGCGGCAGGACGGGCCGGCTGCGGCGGGCGGCCCTGCCCGTGCCGCTGCACCTGGGCGCCTCCCTGGCGCGCTACCCCCACCTCTCCCCGGCCGAGCGGCTGCGCGTGGGGCGGGCGGCCCTGGCGCTCGGACGCCTGGGCAGGATCGACCCGTCCGACCCCGCCCTGGACGGCCAGGACTTCGGGAACTGGCTGCGCCGCCACGGCCAGTCCCCGCGCGCGGTACGGGCGCTGTGGGACCTGATCGGCGTCGCCACCCTCAACGCCCGCGCACCGGACGTCTCGCTCGGGCTGGCCGCGATGGTCATCGGCACCGGCCTGCTCAGCGACCCCGGCGCGGCCGACATCGGCTGGTCCCGCGTCCCGCTGGGGCACCTGCACGACACGCTCGCCGCCGCCGTGCTGGAGAAGGCGGGCGTACGCGTGGTGCGGCAGGGCCGGGCGCGGGAGCTGGCCCGGGAGCCGGACGGCACCTGGCGGGTCGCGGTGGACACCGGCGCGCGCCGGACCGGCGAGACGCTGCGGGCCGGCACGGTCGTCCTGGCCGTACCCCAGCGCGAGGCCCACCGGCTGCTGCCCGAGGGCGCCCTGGAGGAACCGGAGCGGCTGCTGCGCATCGGCGACGCGCCGATCCTCAACGTCCACGTGGTCTACGACCGCAAGGTGCTCCACCGCCCCTTCCTCGCCGCGCTCGGCACCCCCGTGCAGTGGGTCTTCGACCGCACCGCGGCCTCCGGGCTGCGCAACGCGCCGGGAGGGGCCGCGAGCCAGTACATCGCGGTGTCCCAGTCCGCCGCGCAGGAGGAGATCGACCTGCCGGTCGCCGTCCTGCGCGACCGCTACCTTCCCGAACTGGCCCGCTTGATGCCCGCCGCACGCGGCGCGAAGGTGCGCGACTTCTTCGTCACCCGTGAGCGCACCGCCACCTTCGCTCCCGTGCCCGGGGTCGGCCGCCTGCGCCCGGCCGCCCGCACCGGTGCGCCGGGGCTGTGGCTGGCCGGGGCGTGGACCGCCACCGGATGGCCCGCGACGATGGAGGGCGCCGTGCGCAGCGGGCTGACCGCCGCCCGGGAAGCGCTGGCCGCCCTCGGCCGCCCGCACGACGACGTCTTCCAGGAGGCGGCGTGAGCACGACACCGAACGCAGAGGAGACCCCGTGACCCCGGCGACCCCGAGGACCCTGACGGACACAGCCGTCGACACCGCGAGCGTCATCGAGCTGCTGGAACGCGGCCGCACGCTCGCCACGCCGATGCTGCGTGCCGCCGTGGCACGGCTCGCGCCGCCCATGGACTCCGTCGCCGCCTACCACTTCGGCTGGATCGACGCACAGGGCAACCCCGCCCGCGGCGACGGCGGCAAGGCGGTGCGCCCGGCGCTGGCCCTGCTGTCGGCCGAGGCCGCGGGCGCCGAGCCCGCCGCCGGCGTCCCCGGGGCGGTGGCCGTGGAACTGGTCCACAACTTCTCCCTGCTCCACGACGACCTGATGGACGGCGACGAGCAGCGCCGCCACCGCGACACCGTGTGGAAGGTGCACGGCCCGGCGCAGGCCATCCTCGTCGGCGACGCCCTGTTCGCGCTGGCGGGCGAGGTGCTGCTGGAACTGGGCACCGCCGAGGCCGCGCACGCCACCCGCCGCCTGACCCTGGCCACCCGCAAGCTCATCGACGGGCAGGCGCAGGACATCTCCTACGAGCACCGCGAGAAGGTCACCGTCGCCGAGTGCCTGGAGATGGAGGGCAACAAGACCGGCGCGCTGCTGGCCTGCGCCAGCTCCATCGGAGCGGTTCTCGGCGGGGCGGACGAGGCCACCGCCGACGCGCTGGAGGCGTACGGCCACCACCTGGGCCTGGCCTTCCAGGCCGTCGACGACCTGCTGGGCATCTGGGGAGACCCGGCGGCGACCGGCAAGCTGCCCTGGAGCGACCTGCGGCAGCGCAAGAAGTCCCTGCCGGTGGTCGCCGCCCTGGCCGGTGGCGGGCCGGCCGCCGAGCGGCTCGGGGAACTGCTGGCCGCGGACGCCACCAAGAGCCAGCGGGAGTTCGAGGACTTCAGCGAGGAGGAGTTCGCGACCCGCGCCGGGCTGATCGAGGAGGCCGGCGGCCGCGAGTGGACCTCCCAGGAGGCCCGTCGGCGGCACGCCACCGCCCTCGCCGCCCTGGACGGCGTGGACATGCCGGACCGGGTGCGCGAGCGGTTCGCCGCCCTCGCGGACTTCGTCGTCGTCCGCGAGGGCTGATCCCGCCGACGGGGGCGGCCGACAGGGGCCGGCGGGCCGCCGGAGCCGGGACACGGGCAGGGCTGCGGCGGTCAGAACTCCAGCAGGCGGTCGCGCAGCCGCTCGCGCAGACCGGGGGTGAGACCGAGCCCCTCGGAGAGGTAGGACTCCACCCCGCCCCAGGTGTCGGTGATGGTGTCGAACGCCGCGTGCAGATAGGCGGGGCGGACCTCGAAGAGGGGCGCGAGCAGCTCCCTGACCTCGGGCGACATCCCGCCGCCCGCACCGGGGGAGCGGTGGATCCGGTAGCGGCGGTGCGGGGCGTTGGACTCCAGGTAGTCCGCCTCGATCGCGTCCCGCTCCACGTCCAGTGCCAGCAGCGTCACCGCGATCGACAGCCCGGCCCGGTCCTTGCCCGCCGCGCAGTGCATCAGGGCGGGCACGCTCTCCTCGGCCAGCTCCCGCAGCAGCCGGCCGTGCTCGGCGGTGCGCTGCCCGACCATCAGCCGGTAGGAGGCCACCATCCGGGCCTCGGCCTGTCCGTCGCCGAGCAGGGACCGCAGCAGCGGCAGGTCGCCCTCGCGCACCATCGTCCAGAACTCGGCGCCCTCGGCCGGGTCCGACAGCGGGATGTTCACGTTCCGCACGCCCGGCAGTTCCACGTCCGGGCCCTCCAGGGCCTGGTCGGCGGAGTTGCGGAAGTCGAAGACCGTGTGCAGGCCGAGCCGGGACAGGAAGGCGGTGTCCTCCTCGGTGGCGTGTGCCAGGTGCCCGCTGCGGTAGAGCACGCCCTGGCGCACCCGCCGGCCGTCGGTGGTCGGCAGACCGCCGACCTCGCGGAAGTTGCGCACCCCCGTCAGCACGGGTTCCACGGTCTCGGATGTCATGGGCACTCCTTGTTCCGGCCTCGCTCCGGCGGTCGGGACGGCGGGGTCGGCGCGCGGCCCGCCGCGCGGTCCCGCACCGGCCACTGAGACCCTACGGCATGAGGGCGCGGGCGGGCCGGGTCCGCACGGAGATGGGGCGGAAGCGTGGAGATCCGGTGCGGCGGTGGTGCCGGGACCGGTGCCGGTCCGGGGCCGGGAGGTGAGGTGGAGGACGTGGAGGACGTGGACGACGGACTGTTCCGGCTTCCGGCGGCCGAGGTGGCGCCGGGCGCGGTGCACCTGCCCGGCCACCTGGGGGAGGCCGGGCAGCGCGAGCTGCTGGACGCCTGCCGCGCCTGGGCCCGTCCACCCGCCGGGCTGCGCACCGTGCGCATGCCCGGCGGCGGGGAGATGTCGGTGCGCCAGGTCTGCCTGGGCCTGCACTGGTACCCGTACGGCTACGCCCGCACCGCGGTGGACGGCGACGGCGCGCCGGTCAAACCCTTCCCGGCCTGGCTGGGGCAGTGGGCGCGGCGGGTGGTGGAGGAGGCGTACGGGCAGGGGCCGTGCACGGTCCCGTACGACATCGCGCTCGTGAACTTCTACGGGGGAAGGGCCCGTATGGGGATGCACCGCGACAGCGACGAGCGGTCCCGCGCCCCCGTGGTCTCGTTCAGCCTCGGCGACACCTGCGTCTTCCGGTTCGGGAATCCGGAGGGCCGCGGCCGTCCGTGGACCGACATCGAGCTGCGCAGCGGCGACGCCTTCGTGTTCGGCGGTCCCTCCAGGTACGCCTACCACGGCGTCCCGCGCGTCCGCCCGGGCACCGCGCCGCCCGGAACCGGACTGCGGGGGCGGGTCAACGTGACGGTCCGGGCACGGTGACCCGCCCCTGGCGGGCGAGGGTCGCGATCGTGCCGCCCCTTCCCGCGGGGCGACGGTGCTTTCGCCCGTCGACGGCCGGCGAAACGGTGGAGCGGATCCACCGGCGTGGGCAGGGCGCCCGGGCGGCACCCGCGGAACCGATCCGCCGGGCGGCCCGTCGTGCCGGGTCCGGGTCCGGGTCCGGGTGCGCGGAGGGCGGAGAGGTCCCGTTCGGCCGGGGCCGCGGCGGGGAAGGGTCCTTGCCGACCCGCCGACCCGCCGACCCGCCGAGACCGAGGAGCGAGAGAACGTGACCCTGCGAGCGGACACCACCCGGGCCCAGGACGGACTGCCCGTCGCCACCTACACCTGGTTCCCGGCGGAGGGAACGCCCCGCGCGCTGGTGCGGATAGCGCACGGCGCGGCCGAACACGCCCTGCGCTACGACCGGTTCGCCCGTTTCCTGGCCGGGCACGGCTACGCGGTCGCCGCCTCCGACCACCGCGGCCACGGCGCCACCGCCGAACACACCGGCGGATACGGCGTGGTGGGGGAGAGCGGCTGGCGGGCCGTGGTGGAGGACCTCAGGGCGGTCGGCGACCGGCTGCGCGCCGAGCTGCCCGGTGTGCCCCACGTCCTGCTCGGGCACAGCATGGGCTCCCAGCTCGCCCGCGACTTCGCCCAGGAGTACGGCGGCGAGCTGGCCGGGCTCATCCTGTCGGGCACCTTCCGGTCGCTGCCCGGCGCGGAGCCGCAGGGGGCGGTGGAGCGGCTGCGGGAGGAGATCGACCGCGGCGGCCGCGCCGCGCCCTCGGACTTCGTGCCCGCCCTCTTCGGCTCCTTCAACGACCCCTACGAGCACCGCACCGGATTCGAGTGGCTCTCCCGCGACGAGGCGGAGGTCGACGGTTACGTCGCCGACGAGCGGTGCGGCTTCCCCTTCAGCGCCGGCCTGGCGCTGGACTGGGTGCTGGGGGTGCGCAAGGTCAACGACCCGCGGCAGCTCGACCGCGTGCCGCGCGACCTGCCGGTGCACATCGCCGTCGGCGACCAGGACCCCTGCCACCAGGGCATGACGCTGGTGTACGAACTCCTGGAGGACTTCCGCTATCTGGGGCTGCGCGACCTGACCTGGCGGGCCTACGGGGGCGCCCGGCACGAGATCCTCAACGAGACCAACCGCGACGAGGTCCAGGCGGACCTGCTGGCCTGGCTCGACGACCGGGTGTGAGGCGGCGCGGAGGGCGGGGCGCACGGCGCGGAGGGCCGCTGCGCCCCGGTCCTCCGCGCCGCGCCGTCAGACCGCGGCACGGGCGGTGAAGGCGGTGATCCGCTCCCGCAGCGAGCGCGGGTCCAGGCCGTGGGCCGCCAGATGCTCGGCGGCCGTGCCGTAGCGGCGCAGCTCGGCCCGCGCCGTCCCCAGGCCGAGGATCCGGTGCGGAACGTCGGCCAGGGCCTCGGCGGCGGCGGCCGTGGAGGTGCCGGCCAGATACGGCTCGACCAGGACGGCCTCGGGGGCGCTGGAGCCGGCGACGGCCGCCCGCAGCGCGGCCGCGTCGAAGGGGCGGACGGTCGCGGCGTACAGGACCGTCGCGTCCAGCCCCCCTACGGCGTCGAGGACGGAGTCGAGCAGCGGGCCGACCGCGACGACCACCGGCGCCCCGGGCCCGCCGCGCCGCACGGTGAGGAAGCCCTCGCCGGTGACCGGCCGGGGGCGGGCGTTGGTCTGCGCCGACAGCCGGACGTACACCCGGTCGCCCCCGCTCCCGCCCGCGCAGGCGCGGCGCAGCAGCGACTCGGCCTCGTCCGGGTGGCCGGGGACGTGGACGGTCCAGCCGTCCAGGGTGTCCAGCAGCGCCACGTCGCCGGGCGCCATGTGGGTGAAGCCGCCGGCCGGCCAGTCGTAGGACCCTCCGGCGCTCACCAGCACCCCGCCCGTCCCCTGGTGGCCGAAGTCCAGCTTCAGCTGCTCGAAGGGCCGCTCCACCAGGAAGGAGGCGAAGGTGTGCAGCACCGGGCGCATCCCGGCGAGGGCCAGTCCGCCGCCCACCCCGACCAGCAGCTGCTCGCGGATGCCGACGTTGACCACCCGGTCCGGGTGGCGTTCGGCGGCCCGGCGGAAACCGTCCGTGCCGATCTCGGCGAGGACGACCGCCAGACGCGGATCCTCGTCCAGCAGGCCGGAGACGACGGAGGCGAAGCGTTCGCGCATGGTGTCCATGTCCGGTGTTCTCCTCGTGTTTTCCGGGCCGGTCAGGCGTGCTTGGGTTCGACACGGGCGACCACGGCGTGCGGGCGTCCGGGGTGCGGGCGGGTGTACGCCGCGTACAGCGCCTCGTGGTCGCGGCCGTCGACGGTCAGCGCGGACCAGCCCGCTGCGGTGAAGCGGGAGGCGATGCCGCCGGGCAGGGGGTGGGAGGCGGAGGAGTTGTCGATCACCAGGGTGTGCAGGCGGTCGAGCCCCGCGGCGCCCGCGAAGTCGATGGCCTCGTGGTTGCTGCCCTCGTCCAGCTCGGCGTCCCCGACCAGTACCCACACCCGCGGCCCGGTCAGTTTCCGGGCGCGCAGCCCGAGTACGGTCCCCACGGCCAGCGGCAGCCCGTGCCCGAGCGAGCCGCTGCCGATCTCCACACCGGGGACCAGCGTGCGGTCCGGGTGGTGCCCCAGCGGCGAGTCGTAGGAGCCGAAGCCCGGCAGCCAGTCGGCCGGGAGGAAGCCCCGGGCGGCGAGCACGGCGTAGTACGCCATCGGGCCGTGCCCCTTGGACAGCAGGAAGCGGTCCCGGTCCGGGTCGCCGGGGCGGTCGGGGCGGACGCGCAGCACCCGGTCGTACAGCACCCACAGGGCGTCCAGGGTGGAGGTGGCGGCGGCGTCGTGCTTCTCGTCGCCGGTCATCAGGGACATCAGCGCCGGAAGGGAATCGAATCCGGAGCTCCGCGGTGGTTCGGAGCCGGGTGTGGGGCCGGGCGCGGGGCCGGAGGCGTGCGGTGGTGTCGCGGTCGTCATGCCAAGAGGCTGCAACTTCAAGGCGACTTGAGGTCAAGCGATATGCTCGCCGACATGACCGACCGAGACGGACGCCTCGCCATCGGGGAGCTGGCCGCCCGCTCCGGGCTCGCCCCCTCCGCCCTGCGCTACTACGAGGAGATGGGCCTGATCCACTCCGAGCGGACCACGGGAAACCAGCGGCGCTATCCACGCACCGCCCTGCGCCGGGTCGCCTTCGTACGGGCCGCCCAGCGGGTCGGCCTGTCCCTGGAGGAGGCCCGCGCCGCGCTGGACCGGCTGCCCGTGGACCGGGCGCCCAGCGCCACCGAGTGGAACACCGTGGCCCGCACCTGGCAGCGGCGGATCGACGCGCGGATCGGCGAACTGGAGCGGTTGAAGGAGCGGCTGACCGGGTGCATCGGCTGCGGCTGCCTCAGCCTGCGCAAGTGCGGCCTGTACAACCCGGACGACGTCGCGGGCTCGCAGGGGCCCGGCGCCCGCTACCTGGAGGGGGACGCGCTGCCGGAGAGCTGAGGAGCGCGGGCGCCGCGCGAGTGCCGCGTCCGCCGCGCGGGCCTCTCACGCACCGGCCCGGGTTTCCGCGCGCCGGTGCGCGGGCACTCGCGCGGCGCGAGAGACCCGGGAGGTTGACGATGGCCGACATCTCCGAGCTGGAATTGGACGCTCTGTGGGACGAGTTCCACGCCGTGGTGAACATGACGTCGAACGAACTGGAGGCATGGCTCAGGACGAGTGTCGCCGGTGAGCGGACCGAGGAACTGCCCGAGCAGGCCGGCTCCGAGCGGGGACGGCAGGTGCTGGCGATCCTGCGCAAGCGCCGCACGGACCTCACCGACGGCGACGTCGCGGTGATGCGCGAGGTCGTCGACACCGTCGGCGCCGAACGCGAGCGGGTGCGTGTCGCCGAGGCGGTACGGGACCCGGACTGGCGCCACCGGATGATGTCGCTGGGCCACGACCCCGTCAGGGCGTCCTGACCGCGGTGCGGGCCGGGCGCCGTGCGTCCGGTCCGCACGTCATCGCGTGTCACCACACGTCACCGCACGTCCGCCCGTCACTGTCCGGCGGCCAGCGGCAGCGCCCGCGACGACAGGCGCTCGGGCGGGCCGGGCCGGGCGTAGTACCAGCCCTGGGCGGAGTCGCAGCCCAGCTTCCGCAGCTGGTCGGCCTGGGCCGCGGTCTCCACGCCCTCGACGGTCACGGCCAGCTCCAGGGCGTGCGCCAGCGAGACGATGCCCTCGACGACCTTGAGGTCGACCGGGTCGGCCGGGTCCTGCTGGAGGCCCCGGGTGAAGGAGCGGTCCAGCTTCAGGGTGGTCGCGGGCAGCCTGCGCAGACTGGCCAGGTTCGAGTAGCCGGTGCCGAAGTCGTCCAGGGCGATCCGCACCCCCAGGTCGGCGAGCCGGCGTAAAGGTTTCAGCTCCGCGTCGTCGGCGCGGATCAGGGCGCTCTCGGTGACCTCCAGGCAGAGCGAGGCCGGATCCAGCCCGGCGTCCTCCAGCACCGCCACGGTCTCGGAGACCAGCTCCGGATGGTGCAGCTGCCGCGGCGAGAGGTTGACGTTCACCCGCAGCGGCCGGGTGCCGCCGATGCCGCGCACCTGCCACTCGCACGCCTGCCGCACCGCCTGCTCCAGCACCCAGCGGCCCAGCGGCACGATCAGCCCGGTGTGCTCGGCCAGCGGGATGAAGCGGTCCGGGCCCAGCACCCCGTGGAGCGGATGCGCCCAGCGCACCAGGGCCTCGGCGCCCTCCACGCTGCCGTCCTCCATCCGCACCAGCGGCTGGTACTCGATGAAGAACTCCTCGCCCTCCAGCGCGGCGGGCAGATGGGTGGTCAGCATGTGGCGGCTGATGGTGCGGGCGTCGCGGTCGGGGTCGGCCAGCTCGTAGCGGTTGCCGCCCCTGGCCTTGGCCCGGTACATGGTGATGTCGGCGCTGCGCAGCACCTCCGCCGGTGTCAGCTCCCCGACCGGCCCCTCGACGACGCCGATGCTGGCCCGCACCGGCAGCTCCCGGCCGGCCAGCGGGATCGGGCAGGACAGCGCGTCCAGCGCCCGCCGGGCCAGGTCGGTCACCTCCGAGCGCGAGGCGGGATCGCTGACCAGGGCCACGAACTCGTCGCCGCCGATCCGCGCGACCATGTGGCGCGGGGAGGCCACACAGCTCTGCAGCCGCTCGGCCACGTTCACCAGCAGCTGGTCGCCGACCGAGTGGCCCAGGCTGTCGTTGACCGTCTTGAAACCGTCCAGGTCCAGATAGCACAGGCCGATCCGGGCGGTGCCGGAGCCGGGGGAGAGGACGTGCTCCAGTCGCTCGAAGAACAGGGTGCGGTTGGGCAGGTCGGTCAGCGCGTCGTGGGTGGCCTCGTAGCGCAGCCGCAGGTTCAGCAGGCGCCGCTCGGTGATGTCCTCCATCAGCGCCAGCATGTAGCGCGGCTCGCCGTCGGGTCCGCGCAGCAGCGAGACGGTCAGATTGGTCCACAGCACGGTGCCGTCGCTGCGCGTGTACGGCTTCTCCACGCGGTAGTGGTCGCGTTCGCCGCGCACCAGCTCGTCGTGGACCCGCCAGACGCCCGGCGCGTCGTCGGGGTGGACCCAGTCGGAGACCCGGCGGCTGCGCACATGCTGCTCCGAGCCGCCGAACATCTTCGCGAGCGCGCTGTTGATGTCGAGGATGGTCCCGTCCATGTCGGCGATCCCGATGCCGACCGTGGCGCCCTCGAAGACCGCCCGGAAGCGGGTCTCGCTCTCGTGGAGGGCCTTCTCGGCGCTCTCCCGCGCCGCGAGCGCGGACCGGGCCAGCGCCTCCTGCTCGAAGCGGGTGCGCTCCTGCAGCGCGCGGGCGAACCCGGCCGAGACGGCGTGCTGGAGGCGGGCGCAGCGGGCCCGCCCGTCCTCGGTCGGCAGCACCGACGGATCGCTGCAGTACAGCAGCAGGTAGGCGTCCACCACGCCGAGCACCTGCGGCAGGGCCTCGGGCGAGGTGCAGTGCGCCTCGACGAGCGCCGCCCCCACATCGCGCCCCGGCGAGGGGTCGAAGGGACGGGCGTGCAGCGCCTCGCCGAGGGTCCGCGCCAGGGGCAGGAGGTAGTCCTCGAACTCGGTGCGGGTCATCGAGGTGGCCGTGGCGGGGTAGACCGCGCGGCTCCAGATCCGGGCGAAGCGGCGGTATCCGTCGTGAGGGTCGCCGGAGGCCTCCGGCGCGAGGGGGCGGCCGGAGGCGGCGGGCCCCTGCGGAGTGGGGCTCACGCCTTGCGTCCCACTCCGCCGAAGCCGGTGAAGATCACGGGGTCCTCCTGGTCCACCGGTCCGTCCGGGCGCCAGTTCGGCATGGACACCAGACCGGGCTCGACCATCTCGAAGCCGTCGAAGAAGCGTTCCACCTCGGAGCGCGAGCGCATGATCAGCGGCGAGCCGATGTTGCGGTAGACGCCCTCCACCTCGTCCCCCTGCTCGGGCCTGCGCGGGCCGCCCTCGACCGAGGCGTGGGTGAGGACCAGCAGGCTGCCGGGGGCGAGCGCGTCGCGCAGCTCGGCCACCTTCGCCCACGGGTCGTCGCCGTCCTCCAGGAAGTGCAGCAGCGCCACCAGCAGCAGGGCCACCGGGCGCTCCAGGTCGAGAAGGCGCCCGACCTCCGCGCTGCCGAGGATGTCCTCGGGCTTGCGGAAGTCGGCGGCGACGACGCCGGTGCGCTCCTCCTGGCCCTCCAGCACGGCCCGGCTGTGGGCGACGGCGACGGGGTCGTTGTCGACGTAGACCACCCTCGCCCCGGGCGCGGCGGCCTGCGCGACCTCGTGGACGTTGCCGAAGGTCGGGATGCCGGAGCCGACGTCGAGGAACTGGGTGACGCCCTGCCGCGCGGCGAAGCGGATGGCCCGGCGCATGAACGCGCGGTTGGCCTGCATGATCTTCGGCAGCCCCGGGAACACCTCGATGGCCCGCCGGGCGGCCTCCCGGTCGGCCTCGAAGTTGTGCGACCCGCCCAGGTAGTAGTCGTAGATGCGGGAAACGCTCGGCACGGACAGGTCTATGTCCTGTGGAGCCCAGGCGGGACGCTCCATCAAAGTCTCCAACCGGTCGGTGAATATGACAGGGACTCCTGAGGCTACTGATCCCAGGCTGACAGGTACACGGATCCGGAACGCCGACGTTCCGGCACCGGCCCGCTACGTATAGCTTGCCCCGGTTCCTCCATCGGGATAATCATGGCGGCCACCGGGTTTTCGCGGCCCCCGGCCCGGACACCCGGGGTGGATGAGTAACACCGATCACGACGAACTCCCGTTCCCCGACTACGATCACCTCTCCGCGGGCGAGCTGGAGCACCGGATCCGGGCCCTGTCGCACGACGACCTGGAGCGGCTGCTCCACTACGAGCGCGAACACGCCGGCCGTACCCATGTGATCGCGCTGCTGACAGCCCGTATGCAGCAGCTGGAGGAGGGCAGCCCGCGCTCCCCGGGCGGCGCCGAGCCGCCCTCGGGGCCGCAGGGCGAGCCCGGCGGATCACCCGTCAGCCCGGCGACCTCGCCGGAGCCGTACAACCCGCCCCCGCACGGCACCCCCGACCAGCGCGCCAAGCCGGTGGGCAACCGCTTCCGGTAGAAGCCGCCCGGCAGGCGAGGCCCCGGGAGCCTGTCCCCGCTCCCGGGGCCTCGCCCGTGCCCGGCCTGTCCGCGTCGGGCCGCCCTTCCGGAAGGGCGGCCCGACGCGGACAGACCGGAGGCCGGAGCGGCCCGGGGCTCAGTACTCCTCGGCGCGGGTGGACGGCAGCAGTTCGCGGATGTCCGGCGGCAGGACGTGGCCCACCTTGGTCATCAGCTCGGGCGAGACCGCCGCGTCGAGCACCTCCAGCACCGCCGTGGCCTCCCGTACCGCGGTGTCCTCCGTGGCGCGGGACCGCCAGGCCACCCGCCCGGCGAAGGTGGTCAGGTCGAACGGTTCGCCGTGGGTGCGGGCGTCCGCCCGCCGCTGCGGCGAGGCCTCGTGCCCGGCCACCGCCCGGCGCAGCGACTCCGCCGCCTCCCCGGGCAGCTGGGCGGCCAGGTGGTCGGCCACGCCGTCCGGTATCCGCTCCGCCAGCGTCTCCAGCGTGGCCCGCAGGGCCCGCTCGGCCGTCTGCCGGTCCGGCAGGTCCGCGTGCGCCTGCACCTGGCCGGTGAGCTCCTCGTACCGCATGGTCGGCACTCCTCTCGGCGTCTGGTCGGGATCTCGTGGGAGGGCCCCGCCGCGGCCCCCTCGGAAGCGGGTGACCCTGCCGGTGCGCATCGACACCTGCCGTTTCCGTGACCGGCGGCCGGGAACCCGTAACGGACCCGACCGATCGGAGGTGAGGAAGGTGCCCGCACGGAAGGAGCTTCCGTCGACCCTGGAGCGCTCCCCCGAGGAGGCGCAGCGCACCTGGATCAAGGCCCACGACTCCGCAGTGGAGGAGTACGGAGAGGGCCGGCGCGCACACCAGACCGCCTACAGCGCCCTGAAGCACAAGTTCGAGAAGGTGGGCGACCACTGGGAACGCAAGGAGGGCGGCCGCAAGGGGCCCTCCGACGAGCGGGCCGCCCGCCCGCGCGGCAGGGGCGGACGCAGCGGCGAGGGCGTCGACGAGAACGCCAGCAAGGAGCACCTGTACTCCATCGCGCAGCGGCTGGACATAGGCGGACGCTCCCGGATGACCAAGGACGAGCTGCTGCGGGCCATCCGCAAGGCCAACCGCTCGAAGACCCGCGAGGCGCGCTCCTAGCCGCTCCTGGCCGGTCCTGGCCGGGCAGTACGGCCGAAGCCGTGCCGGGCGGGAGCACTCCGGCCCGGCACGGCGCCGGCGGGGCCGCCCGCCTCAGCCGACGTAGCGGCGGGCGGCGGAGCGGCGCTGCTCCTCCTCCAGCAGCCGCAGCCGCTCCTCGACCTCCGCGGGCACCGCCCGGCGCTCGCGCAGCACCCACGGCAGCCCGGCCAGCGCCCGGCCGAAGGCCCGCGCCGACGCCGCGTCGCGCGGCACCGTGCGCGCCAGGCGCCAGGTGCGGCGCAGCGCCGCGGGCAGCGGGCGGCGCAGCCAGCCGAACCACAGCGTGTTGCGCAGCCCGTCCTCCCGGCGCGCGGTCGCGTCCCGCACCGCCGAGGGCGCGTGGTGGACCGTCAGCTCCCCGGCGTAGGCCAGCCACCAGCCGCGTACCATCAGATCGGTGGCCAGCAGCTCCTCCTCGCCGCCCAGCCACAGCCGGGGCGAGAAACCACCCGCCTCCCGGAAGGCGTCGGTGCGCAGTACCGTGGCCGCGGCCAGGAACGAGCCCAGGGCCGGACCGGGCAGCCACTCGGGGCCGGGGACGGGCGAGTCGCGCAGCTCGGCGACGATCGGGTCCTCGGTCCCGCCGGGCTCCACCACGATGCGCGCGGTGACCGCCGCCAGGCGGGGGCGGGCGTCGAGCAGGTCGGCGGCCCTGGCCAGCGATCCGGGCTCCCACCAGGAGTCGTCGTCGCAGAAGGCCACGTACGGCGTGGTCACGCGCTCCACCGCGACATTGCGCCCCACCGCCCCCAGATTCCGCTCCGCCCGCAGCAGCCGCACCCACGGGTGGACGCGTGCGACGGTCTCGGCGGTGCCGTCCGCCGAGGCGTTGTCAACGACGAACACCGGTGGGCGCTCAGGTAGTTCGGCCAGCCGGCCCAGGGTGCGCAGCAGCTCCTCGCGGCGGTTGTGGGTGATCACCACGACCGAGACCCGGGAGCCGGTCTCCCCGCCGGCTTCGGTGATCCCCTCGGCTTCGGCGGCTTCGGCGGCTTCGGTGGTTCCGGGGTGCTCAGGGGCCACGGAGCTGTCCTTCCACACGGCGTGCGGCTTCCTCGGTGTACGGCGGCAGGGGCCTGCGGGCGCGCACCGCCGACGGCAGCCGGGCCAGCGCGCCGAGCAGGGCGCGGCGGGCCTCCGGATCGCGGGGTGTCCGCGCGGCCAGCGCCCCGGTGCGGCGCGCGGCCAGCGACAGCGGCCGGCGCAGCCAGGTGGTGAGCAGCTCGTTGCGCAGCACCCGGGAGCCGCGCCCGGAGCGCGGCGAGGGATCGGGGTGGTGGTGGGCGACGACCTCGGGACAGTGGGCGACCCCCCAGCCCCGGGCGGCCAGGTCGTAGGCGAGCAGGGTCTCCTCGGCGCCGAAGAACAGCAGCGGATGGAACCCCCCGGCGTCCAGGAAGGCCGACCGCCGCACCACCGAGGCGCACCCCAGGAAACCCAGCACCTGCGGGCCCGGCAGATCCCGGGCCGTGCCCAGCGGGGAGCCGGCCAGCAGGTCGTTCAGGGGATCGGGGTCCTCCTCGGGGCCCACCAGGGTGTGGGCGGCGATCAGCCCCAGCCGCGGATGGGCGTCGAGCAGGTCGGCGGCCTTCTCCAGCGATCCGGGCTCCCACCAGGAGTCGTCGTCGCTGAAGGCCACGTACGGGGTCTCCATCGCCGCCACGCCCAGGTTGCGGGCGATCGCCCCCCTGTTCTCGGGCAGCGGCATCAGCGCCACCTGGGGGAAGAGGGCCGGGACCATGGTGCGGGTGTGATCGGTCGAGGCGTTGTCGACCACCAGCACCGGCGGGCGTTCGGGCAGTGAGGTCAGCGCGCGCAGCGTGCGCGCGAGGCTGTCGGCGCGGTCGCGGGTGGCGATGACCACGCCGATGGGCGAGTCGTTCAAGCGGTACGCACCTCCGGCAGCAGGGACAGCGCCTCCAGTACCTCCTTCGGCCGGATGCGCAGCAGCAGGGGATCGGGGCGGCGGCCGTGGGGGTCGCCGGGCGGGCCCGGGTGCCACAGCACCCGGTGGCGCTCCAGCGGCGGCGGGCCCCACAGCGCGGGCGGCACCGGCCCGAACAGGGTCACCGACGGGGTGCCGTGGGCCACCGCCAGATGGGCCACACCGGTGTCGCCGCTCACCACGGCCGAGGCGCCGGCGACCAGCGCCGACAGCCGCTCCAGCGGCGGCTCGCCGTGGACGTCCGCGTCGGGCAGGCCGGCCGACTTGGCCAGCCGCGCCAGCAGGTCGTACTCGTGGGCGCCGCCGGTGACCACCACCCGGCGCCCGGCACGCCGCAGCCCGGCGGCGACCTCCGCGTACCGCTCGACGGGCCAGCAGCGGGCCGGGGAGCCCGCGCCGGGGTGGAGCAGTACCGCCCCCGGAGCGGGACAGGCCGCGGCGGGCGGCGGCAGCCGCAGGTCGGCGGGGTCGGCCGGGACGCCGTACCAGGCGAGGAAGCGGCACCAGCGGTCGCGTTCGTGCTCCTCGGCGTACCACCGCGGGCCGTCGCCGGCGGCGAAGGCCAGCAGGCGGCCGGGGTTCAGCGCCGCCAGCGCCCGCATGCTCTCCGGCCCTTTGCCGTGCAGATCGACGGCGACCCGGGGCGGCGGCCCGTGCCACCCGGTGATCCGGGGTACGGCGCGGCCCGGCGCCGAGGCGGGCAGCAGGGTGTCCACCGCGCCGCTCGCGCGGACGAGGGGGGCCAGTTCCGCGGGGGCGGCGAGTACGGTCTCGTGACCGGGGAACGCCCGGCGCAGCGCCCGCAGCGCGGGCACCCCGGCCAGCAGGTCGCCCAGGCCCAGGGCGCGCAGCACCAGCAGCCGGGGCCGGTGGGGGGCGCCCGCGGAACCGTTCACGGGGGCGTCCGGCCGGGCGCCCGCGGCCTCCCCTCCCGGACCGTTCACCGTGTTCCCCACGTTCACCGCGCCCCGTTCCGGGACACGGACACCGCCGCGCGCTCGGCGATACGGCTGCTGGAGCGGCCGTCGAGGTACGGCAGCAGCACCGCCTGCCCGCCCCAGCTCTCCACCAGCGCGGCCTCGGGCAGATCGGCCAGCGCGTAGTCGCCGCCCTTGACCCACACGTCCGGGCGCAGCCGCTCCAGCAGCTCCTCGGGGGTGTCCTCGTCGAAGACCGCCACCGCGTCCACGCACTCCAGGGCGCGCAGCACCCGGACGCGGTCGGCCAGCGGGTTGATGGGCCGGCCCGGCCCCTTGCGGCGGCGCACCGAGGCGTCCGAGTTCAGGCAGACCACCAGGCAGTCACCGGTGCGGCGGGCCGCCTGGAGCAGCCCGACGTGGCCGGCGTGCAGCAGGTCGAAGCAGCCGCCGGTGGCCACCACCGTGCCGCCCGCCGCCCGGACCCGGGCCACCAGCCGCTCCGCGTCCTCGCCGCGGGCGGCCGAGGGGGGCCGGGGCGCGGCCCGGTCGGGGAAGGCCAGCGCGGCCGCGCCCCCGGCCGCCACATAGCCGGTGGCGGCCGCCACCGCGCCGCGTACGGCGTTCTCCGGCAGCGCGCCGTCGGCCAGCAGCCCGGCCGCGGCGGCCGCGAACTGGTCGCCGGCGCCGCAGGAGTCGCCGCTGTGCCGCGCGGGCGCGGGCACCAGCAGCGGATGGTCGCCGTAGGACAGCAGCGCGCCGCGGTCGCCGAGGGTGATGGCCACCGAGGCCGCGCCCCAGGCCTCGGCCAGCGCCCGGGCGTGGTGGGCCGCCGCGTGCAGGCTCTCCGACTCGCCGGACGGCTTCGCCGGCCTCGCGGGCCCTGCCGCCCGCGTGGCCTTCGAGGGCCGCGAAGCCCCGCCGGCCCTCGCCGGGGCCGCGCCGGCCGCCGGGCCGGACGGACCGCCGGGACCGCCCTCCAGCCGCCCGGCGAACAGCCTGGCCTCCGCCGCCGTCGGGGTCACCAGACGGGTGCCCGGGACCGGCTCGCGGCCGCGCGGATGCGGATCCCACACCAGCGGCACCCGGACGGCCCGCTTTGCCAGCAGCCCGCGTACGGCGTCCGCCGTGCCCCGGCCGTAGTCGGAGACCAGCAGGGCCGGGGCCGAGGCGATCGCCTCGCGGACCTCCTCGGGCACGGTCCCGCCCCCGCCGGACGGGGCCCGGCCGTCGCCCCGGTCCATCCGGACCACCGGGCGGCCGCCGGCCAGCACCCTGGTCTTCTCCGACAGGGCGCCGTCCAGGGGCAGTGCGGCCACCGACACCCAGGGGGCCAGCAGTTCGCGCAGCCGCGCGCTCGCCGGGTCCTCCCCCAGGGCGGTCACCAGGGTGACCGGGCGGCCGCCGAGCGCCGCCACATAGGCGGCCAGGGCGGCGCCGCCCGGGCGCAGCCGCTCCTCGCAGTCCTCCAGCACCGGCACCGGAGCGTCCGGGGCCAGGCGGTCCGCGCGGCCGACCAGATCGCGGTCGAGCAGGGCGTCGCCGACCACGACCAGCGGTGCGGCGCCGCCGCCCGGCGCGGTGGAGGCGCCGGGCTCCGGGCCGTACAGCGAACCGGGCAGCGAACCGGGCGGCGTGTCGGGCGTCGGCTCGGACATCGGATCAGGCGTCGGTGGCATCGTCCGCGCTCCCCCCTTCCAGGACGCCCTTCAGAGCGGCGTCGAACGCGGCGCACACCATGTGCACCGTCACCAGGTGGAGCTCCTGCACCGTCGCGGTGGAGCCCGCCCGCACGCACAGCGACTCGTCGCTGCCCGCGGCCAGCGGGTTGGGCGCGGGCCCGGTCAGCGCCCACACGGACATCCCCGCCTCGCGACCGGCCTCGGCGGCCGACAGCAGGTTGGCGCTGGCGCCGCTGGTCGACAGCAGCATCAGCACGTCGCCCTCGCGCCCGTGCGCCCGCACCTGCCGGGCGAACACCTCGTCCACGCCGTAGTCGTTGGCGATCGCGGTGGTGGAGGAGGTGTCGGCGTGCAGGGCGATGGCGGAGAAGGGCGGGCGGTCGTCGCGGTAGCGGCCCACCAGCTCGGCCGTCAGATGCTGGGCCTGGGCGGCGCTGCCGCCGTTCCCGGCCGCCAGCAGCCGTCCGCCGCCCGCCAGCACCCGCGCCAGGCGCTCGCCCCAGCTCTGGGCAGTGCCGGCCTGGTCGCGGAAGGGCGCCAGCGCGTGCAGCAGCTCGTCGCAGTGGCCGGCGACCGGCCCCGTCGCCGGGGCGGGGGCCGGAGCCGGTGCCGGGGCCGCCCGGACGCGGCGGACCTTCGCGCCGTTCCCGGCCGCGGACCCGGCTGCGGACTTGGAGCCGTTCTTCGCGGTGGTCCTGGGTGTCGTCATCGGATCGCCCCCGTCGGAACGCGGTGGCGCGCGACCACCTGGGCGTACACCTGCTCGGCGCCGTCGGCGACCCGCTCCCAGGAGAAGCGGGCCAGGGCGCGCTCACGACCGGCCTCGCCGTAGCGGCGCAGCAGCTCGGGGGAGCCGGTCAGCTCGTTGACGGCGCGGGCGAGCGCGCCGGGATCGTCCGGCGGCACCAGCCGCCCGGTGACCCGGTCGGCGACCGAGTCCAGATGGCCGCCGACGCCGGTGGCCACGATCGGCACCCCGCAGGCCATGGCCTCCAGCGGAACGATGCCGAACGGCTCGTAGCGCGGCGTGGACAGCACCAGGTCGGCGCCGCGGATCAGCTCGGGCATCCGCTCGTGCGGCACCGCGCCCAGCAGCCGCACCCGGTCCGCCACCCCCAGCTCACCGGCCAGCCGCCGCAGCCGCACCGCCTCGGGGTCGGTCTCCAGCAGCGCGGGTTCGGGGCCGCCGGCGATCAGCAGCTCCGCGCCGGGGATCTCGGCCAGTGCCGTGATCGCCTGGTCGAAGCCCTTGCGCGGCACCAGGCGGCCGATCGCCAGCAGCCGGTGCGGGCCGTCGCGGCGGGCGCCCCGTCCGGCCGGGTCCGCCGGGCTGAACTCCAGGGTGTCCACACCGCACGGCACCACCGACGTCCGCTCCGGCGGCACGCCCATGGCGGTCAGCTCGAACACCTCGTCGGCGCAGGTCGCCAGGACACGGGCGCACTCGCGGCCGACCCGCCGCTCCACCGCGATCCGCTCGGGCGGGCTGGTGTCGTCCGCGCCCTGGTGGCGCCGCTTGACGGTGCCCAGCGCGTGGAAGGTCTGCACGACCGGGACGCCCCGGCCCTTCGCGCCGAGCAGCGCGGCCGTGCCCGACATCCAGAAGTGCGCGTGCGCCACGTCCGGCCGCCGTGCCTCCCAGCGGCGCGCCAGGTGGTCGCCGAAGGCGGTCATGTGCGGCAGCAGCTCGTCCTTGGGCACCGGCCGGGGCGGCCCGGCCGGCACGTGCTCGACGATCACCCCCGGCGCCAGCGGCACCCGGTCGGGCGGCTCGGGCGAGTCCCGGCGGGTGTGGACGGTGACCTGGTGGCCGCGCCGCGCCAGCTCCTTGGACAACTGCGCGACGTACACGTTCTGGCCCCCGGCGTCGGGGCCGCCGAGCGCGGCGAGCGGACTCGCGTGCTCGGACACCATGGCGATCCTCATCGGGCCACCTCCTTGATCAGCCGCTCCCAGTCGTCCAGGAAGCGCGGCAGCCCGTAGCGGGCCAGTGCCGCCGTGCGCGCCTGCTCGCCGACGTGGCGCGCGTACGCCGGGTCGGCGAGGAAACCGCGGACGGCGTCGGTCAGGACGTCGAGCCGGTTGGAGAGCACTCCGGCCCCCTCGGGCACGGCCGCGGACGCCTCGGTGGTGTCCAGCGCGACCACGGGCATGCCCAGGTGCATGGCCTCCAGCAGCGACAGGCCGAGCGAGGTCCAGCGGACCGGGTGCACGTACACCCGCCGCCGGGCCATGGCTCGGTGCAACTCGCGCTGGGGGAGTTCGTGGGAGCGGCAGCGCTCCTCGGGAACGCCGAGCCGCTCGGCCAGCCCCCGCGTCCGCATGCCGAAGACGTCCAGCGGCGCGGCCTCGGCGAAGCGCGGCAGCAGGTCGGTGCCGGTGGTGCGGCCGCGGCGCAGCGGCTCGTTGACCACCACCGCGGCCCGCTCCAGATCGCCGGTGTACAGCGGTCCGGGATCGACGATGCCGTGTTCGACGACGGCGGTGGGGGAGGGGCCGCAGTCCCAGAACAGCCGGTTGAAGTGGGTGACGTGGACGATCGGCAGGCCCGGCTGCCCGGCCATCGGGTGGCGGGTGTCGGGCACGTTCCCGTCCGGCGCGTTGTGCTCCAGGTAGACGGCCGGCACATCGCGGCCCGGCAGCCGGCCGCCCAGCCACTGCTCGGCCAGGCCGAGCTCGTGGGGGCGCTGGAGCACCACCAGGTCGACGTCCGTCTCCCGCAGCTCCCCGGGGGCCAGTTCCACCACGCTGTCCGGCCAGTCGAAGGTGACGGCGCGGCCGAGCCCGTCGGGACCCCGGTCCGGGGTGACGGGCACGAGGTAGGTGTGCGGACCCTGGACGAACGCGGTGGTCCAGGAACCGTGCACATGCCACAGCAGGATCCTCATACGGCGCCCTCCCGGCCTGTACTCTCCCGGCCGCCCTCGGCGGCTGTGCTCTGCCGACCGCCTTCGGCAGCGGCCTTCTCCACGGCGGTGACCACGTCCTGAGGCGTCACGCGGTCCAGGCAGGGGTGCCCGGGAACGGGGCAGGCGCGGGCCCTGGTCCCGGCGCACGGGGCCTGCTGGTCGCCCAGCAGCACCAGGGGAACCCGGAAGGGGGCCCAGCGCTCGGCCGGGACGACCGGCGAGAACAGCGACACCACCGGCGCGCCCACGGCGGCGGCCAGATGGGCCGGGCCGGTGTTCCCGGTGACCACGGCCGCCGCGCCCGCCAGCACTCCGGCCAGTTCGGCGGGCGAGGTGCGCCCGCCCAGGTCCAGCCCCGCGCGGCCGGCCACGTACGAGGTCAGCTCGCGCTCCTCGGGCACGCCGGTGACCACCACCCGGTGCCCGGCCTCGGCCAGGGCCTCGGCGGCCTCGGCCGACAGATCCGGACTCCAGCGGCGGGCGGGCACGCTCGCGCCCGGGTGCAGTACGACATAGCCCGGCGGCCCGGCCAGCTCCTCCACCCCGGGCGGCGGCAGCACCCGCAGCCTTCCGTCGTCGCCCCCGGGCAGGGGGAAGCCGGCCGCCTCGGCCAGCGCCAGCGCGGCCTCGGCCTCGTGCGCGTGCTCGTCGCGCCGGTGGCGGACGTCCAGCAGCGAGCCGGGGTAGTGGACGCTGTCGGCGGCGATCCGGGACACCCCCGCCATCCGCAGCACCAGGGCGGTCGGCAGGGGGCTCTGGTGGGCCGAGGCCAGGATCAGGGCGGTGTCGCAGCGCTGCCCGGCGATCAGCTCCACCGCCTCCAGGACACCGTCCCGCGCGGTGGGGGGCGGGTCGAGGCCCACCCAGGGGGCGTCCCAGACGAGGACCTCGTCCACCCCGGGCAGCATCCGCCCGGCGGGCGCGCCGCGCGGACCGCACAGCAGCGTCACATGGTCGGCGCGCGCGGCCACGGCCCGTACCGCCGGGCCTGCCAGCAGCACGTCCCCGAAGCTGTCCAGACGTGCGACGAGTGCTCTCATGACGGCCTCCGGACGGTGGCGGTACGGGCGGCTGTGCGAGTGGAGGTACGGGGGGCCGTGCGGCCCGCGGCGCGGACGGTGGCGGGGGGCTGAACGGCCTGGGCGGTCCGGTCGGCCCGGTCGGCGGGCGTGAACGCCCGCACGGGAGCGCGGCCGTCCCCGGTCCGCTCGCCGGCGGGGCCGGGCCACGGCCCGTCCAGCGCGGCGCGCACCGCCGTGAGCAGGTCGGGGGCGACCGCGGGCGCCTGCCGCACCTCCTCCGGAAGGGTCACGGGGGTCGGAACGAGGATGGCGCGGGCGCCTGCGGCACGCGCGGCGTCCATGTCGGAGCCGATGTCCCCGATCACCACGCACTCGGCGGGGGCCGCGCCCAGCCGCCGGGCCGCGTCCAGCACCAGGGCGGGTGCGGGCTTGCGGCAGGCGCAGCCGTCGTCCGGGCCGTGCGGGCAGACGGCCCAGGCGTGGAAGGGGCCCAGCAGTTCGTCGATCCGGGCGTGCACCCGGCCCATGTCGTCCCAGCCGATCAGGCCGCGCGCGATGCCGGACTGGTTGGTGACCACCGCGGCCGGCACACCGCGGGAGCGCAGCAGCGCCATCGCCTCGGCGGCGCCCGGCATCGGGCGCACCAGTTCCGGGTCGCCGTTGTAGGGGACGTCCTCCACGAGGGTCCCGTCCCGGTCGAGGAGCACCGCGCGCACCGCCGTCATGCCGTGCCTCCCCCGGGGCGGTCCCCGCCGCCGGGCCCGCTGCCCGGGCCCGCGTCCCAGGGGCCGGCGGCGCGGTGGCGCAGCGTCCCGGCCAGCCGGTGGTACACCGCCAGCGGCGGTATGAGCGCGCTGGTCGCCAGCATGGTCGTGACCTCCTCGCGGGTGCGGGGCCCGGGCGCGATCCGGGCGCGGGCGAACTCGGCCGTGCCCAGCAGCCATCCCGCCCCGGCCAGGGCCGCGGCCCACCGCCGTCCCGCCGCGGCCGAGAGAAGCGCCGCGAGCCCGGCCGCGGTGACCGCCGCGTGGCGTCGGATGCGGCCCCGGGGGGCCGCGGCCCGCCGCCACCAGTCGGGGCCGTGCAGCCGCAGCATCAGCGCGTCGTCGGCGTTGCCGCGCTGCATGCGCAGCGACACCCAGCGGTCGGCGGGCCGCACCGGATGTGTGGTCAGCCGGTTGCCGCGCCGGATGCGCCAGCCGTCGCCCAGCACCCGCAGCGCCAGGTCGGCGTCCTCGCGGAAGGCGCGCGGGAAGCGCTCGTCGAAGCCGCCGACCGCCTTGAGCGCCTCGGTGCGGTAGGCCATGTCGGCCGTGGCCCACTGGGCGCGGGCCAGCCCGGCGGTGTTGCGCTCCCAGTCGGTGGGGCGCCGCCCGGTGGGCAGCGGCACGTCCAGCACGCCCTGCACCCCGGCGACGGTGGGGTCGGCCTCGCCCAGGTCGCGGGCCAGGGCCTCGCGCCAGCGGGCGCCGACGCGCACGTCGTCGTCGAGGAAGGCCACCCAGGGGGCGGTGACCATCTGCCAGCCGATGTTGCGGGCGCCGGCCGGGCCCCGGCCGCCGGTCTGCACCACGGTGGCGCGCTCGCGCAGCGGGCCCAGCGCGTGCAGCGGCAGGTCCTCGCGGAGCGGCTCGGGCTGCGGCCGGTCGTCCACGATCACGATCTCGCGCGGCTCGGGGCCTGCCGACCCGCCCAGCGAGGCCAGGCAGTCGGCCAGGCAGGGGCGGCCGACGGTGGGTATGACCACCGAGTAGTCGACGGCGGCCCGGTGCGGGGCACTCACGCGAAGAACCTTCCGCGGCGGACCGCGAACGGTCCGATGGCCAGCAGGTCCACGGGGGAGGAGCCGAAGCACTCCAGCGCGTCGCGCGGGGAGTCCACCATCGGGCGCCCGGCGGTGTTGAGACTGGTGTTGACCACCACCGGAAGCCCGGTGCGGCGCTCGAAGGCCGCCAGCATCCGCGCCACCAGAGGCTCGTCGCCGGAGTTCACCGTCTGGATGCGGGCGGTGCCGTCCACGTGCACCACCGCGGGGATGCGGTCGCGCCACTGTTTGGCCACGTCGTGCACGAACAGCATGTACGGGCTGGGCAGCGGCCCGTCGAAGATCTCCGCGGCGCGCTCCTCGGCGACCATGGGCGCCACCGGGCGGAACTCCTCGCGGCCCTTCACCCGGTTGAGCCGGTCCAGGTTCTCCGCCCGGCCCGGGTGGGCCAGCAGCGAGCGGTGGCCCAGGGCACGCGGACCGTACTCGGCGCGGCCCTGGAACCAGGCCACGATCCCGTCGCCGGCCAGCGTCTCGGCCACGGTCTCGGCGATGTCGGCGGGCCGCTCGTAGGGAACGGCCGCGTCCTTGAGGAAGTCCTCGATCTCCTCGTCCGACCAGCCGCGGCCCAGGTCGGCGCCGGGCATCGGCGGCGGGGACTCGTCGTGCGCGGCGGCCAGGTGCAGGGCCGCGCCCAGCGCGGTGCCCGCGTCGCCGGCCGCGGGCTGCACCCACACCCGCTCGAAGGGCCCCTCGGCGGCCAGCCGGGAGTTGGCCACGCAGTTCAGCGCCACCCCGCCGGCCAGGGTCAGCTCCCGGCCGCCGCCCTCGGCGTGCAGCCAGCTCGCCAGGTCCAGCAGCGTCTCCTCCAGCACGGCCTGGGCGCTGGCGGCCAGGTCGGCGTGGTCCTGGTTCCACTCGGCGCCCGCCTCACGGGCGGGGGCCAGCGCGGCCCACTCCACCCCGTGGGCGGCGAAGCCGCCCCTGCCGTCGCTGTGCACCCACTGGCGCAGCTGGGGCAGGAAGCGCGGCTTGCCGTAGGAGGCCAGCGCCATGACCTTGTACTCGTCGCTGGAGCGCAGGAAGCCCAGGTGCTCGGTCAGCTCCTCGTAGACCAGGCCGAGCGAGTGCGGCAGTTTCTGTGTGGCCAGCACTTCCAGCCGGTCGCCGTGGTAGCGGCCGGACAGGTGGGAGGCGCACTCGCCGCGCCCGTCGAGGACCAGGACCGCGCTGTCGCGGTGCGGCCCGGCGATCCCGGCGGACGCGGCGTGCGCCATGTGGTGCGGCACGAAGCGGACGACGGAGGGGTCCAGGCCCGGCAGCGCCTCGGCCAGGAAGGACGGGGCGCGGCGGGCGTACTCCTGGCGCAGGTGGTCCCAGGGGTCGTTCAGGCCCAGGGACTCGGCCGGCGCCGACAGGGCGGGGTCGAAGGAGTAGGCGACCGCGTCCAGGTCGGCGGGGGTGAGACCGGCCTGCCGCAGGCACCAGGCCGCCGACAGTTCGGGCATCTCCCAGGCGGAGAACGGCACCGGCCGCTTGCCGTGCTTGCGCCGGCTGAACCGCTCCTCCTCCGCCGCCGCGACGGTGCGGCCGTCGATCACCAGTGCCGCCGCCGGGTCGTGGAAGACGGCGTTGATGCCGAGGATGCGCATGAGGGGTGCCTCCGTGGTGTCGGTCCCGGTGCGCCCAGGTGCGTCCGGGTGCCCCTGGGAATGCCGTGGCGTCCGTGGTTACCGTCGGCAGCGATGCCAAACGCCGCAGGTCGACTCTGTACGGGGGAACTGACTCCAACGGGTGACGAGGAGCGCGCCCGGGAGGGCACGGGGAAGGGCCGGGCGCGGCCCGGCCCGTGAGGGCGGGGCCGCGCCCGGCTCCGGTCCGGGGCCTGAGCCGGGTACCGGCCCGGGCGGCGGCTCAGGCGGCGGCCCGGCGGGCGAACCAGTCGATGGTCCGCTCCAGCCCCTCCTGCCAGCCCACGCGCGGCGCCCAGCCCAGCTTCTCCCTGGCCAGGGAGGTGTCCGGGCAGCGCCGGGCAGGGTCGTCGCCGGGCCGCTCGACGAAGGTGATCGGCGAGGCCGAGCCGGTGAGCTTGACGATCCGGCGGGCGATGTCCAGGACGGTGGTCTCCTCCTCGCCGCCGATGTTGACCGGCCCCGGCAGGTCGCTCCCGGCGAGCGCGACGATCCCCGCCACGGTGTCGTCGACATAGCACAGCGAACGGGTCTGGCCGCCGTCCCCGGCCACCGTCAGCGGTTCGCCCGCCAGGGCCTGCCTGACGAAGGTCGGCACGGCACGGCCGTCCCCGGCACGCATCCGGGGGCCGTAGGAGTTGAAGATCCGCACGATCGCGGTGTCCGTGCCGCGCGCCCGGCGGTGGGCGGTGACCAGCGCCTCGGCGTACCGCTTGGCCTCGTCGTAGACGCTGCGCGGGCCGACGGGGTTGACGTGCCCCCAGTAGTCCTCGCGCTGGGGGTGCTCGCGCGGGTCGCCGTAGACCTCGGAGGTGGAGGCCAGGACCATCCGCGCGCCGTCGCGCTCGGCCAGCTCCAGGGCGTTGCGGGTGCCGCTGCTGCCCGTCTCCAGCGTCTCCAGCGGCAGCCGCAGGTAGTCCGCGGGCGAGGCGGGGCAGGCCAGGTGGAAGACCAGGTCGAAGGGGCCGCCGGGCAGGTCCTCCAGGGCGCCCGGCGCGCAGGCGTCGCGCCGTACGAAGGCGAAGCCGTCCCGGCCGAGCAGGTGCGCGAGGTTGCCCTCGGACCCCGAGAGCAGGTTGTCCACGGCCGTCACCGCCAGACCGTCCTCCAGCAGGCGTTCGCACAGGTGCGAGCCCACGAACCCGGCACCGCCCGTCACCACGGCCCGCCGCCGGTCACGTTCACCCATCATCGGCAACCTCTTCCTCTCGTTCCCCGCTTTTGTCCCCGGGAGCTGGTGTAAGGGGGCGTTCCGCTGTGCACTCGGAGACCATGAGCGAAACGCACCCGGATCCGGACCCCAGGCGGTCGCCCGGCCTCGAGAGCGGCGGCGGAGTGCCGCCGGGCGAGACGCCGCCCGGCGAGAGCAGCACGCCCGCGGGCGCCCCGGACCAGAACGCCAACACGCCCAGCGGCTGGGGCCCGGTGCCACTGGTCCTGCTGCTCGTCCTGGCCGTGCTCGTCGCGGGGTTCTTCATCGCCTACGCAGTGGCGCTGTGACCCCGAGTCCCCGGATGACGACACCGAAAACACCGGGAACACCCGGAGCACCCGGAGCGACCGCAACAGCCGAAACAACCGCGACGGCCGGGAGGGCCGGGGCCGCGGGAGCGACCAGAGCACTGCTCACCGGCTGGTTCTCCTTCCTGCACGGCGAGGCCACGGCCGGCGACGTGCTGGCGCTGGAGCGCGTCCGGGAGGTGCTGGACCGCTCCGGGATACCCCACGACACCGCCTGGAGCCCGGGCTTCCGGCCGGACGGACCGCACCTGGAGGACGCGGACCCGGCGCGGTACACCCACGTGGTCTTCGTCTGCGGCCCGCTGCACGGGCCGCAGGTCGCACAGCTCCACGAGCGCTACCCGGACTGCGTGCGCGTCGCCGTGGGCGTGTCGGTCATCGACCCCGGCGACCCCGCCGTACGCGGCTTCCACCATGTGCTGCCGCGCGATGCCGACGGGGCGCCGCCCACCGCGGACCTGGCCGCCGCCGCGCCCGAGGCGCCCGCCGCCCCGGTGGCAGGCGTGATCCTCACCCGGGGCCAGGGGGAGTACGGCGGACGCCGCCGCCACGAGGAGGTCGCCGACCTGGTGACCGGATGGCTGGCGCGGACCGACTGCGCCCGGGTGGAGCTGGACACCCGGCTGGCGGACGGCGACTGGCGGCTGTGCGCCACCCCCGCCCAGCTCCAGTCCGTGCTGGCCCGGCTCGACGTCGTGGTCACCGACCGGCTGCACGGCCTGGTGCTCGCCCTGCGCGCCGGGATCCCGGCCCTGGCCGTCGACCCGGTGGCCGGCGGCGCGAAGGTGACCGCCCAGGCGCGGGTGCACCGCTGGCCGGCCCTGGTCCCGGCCGAGGGGCTGACAGGGCGGGAACTGGACCGCTGGTGGCGGTGGTGCCTGACGGAGGGCCGGGCCGCCGCCCGGCGCCGGCGGCACGCCTTCCGCCGCGCCCCCGACCGGGACCAGGGCGGCGCGCTGGCGCGGCTCCTGCGGCCGGAACCCGGCACCGCGCCCGCGCCTCCCGGCACCGGCCGCGTACGGCGGTAGCCCGCGGCGGCCGGGGTCGGCGGGCCGGGTCAGGCCCGGCCGCCCACCCCGGTGGCGATCTCGTGCCGCCGCCCGCCCGCCACGACGGGCGCCAGCGGGGCGGTGGGCGCCCCCGCCACCTCGCGCATCCCGCGCAGCAGCTCCCGCAGGGCCTCCTGCGCCGACCGCCGGGGCCGCCAGTCCAGCTCCCCGGCGGCCCGCTCGCAGTCCATCACCGGCAGCCGCAGGAACGCGTCCAGCAGCTCCGGCGGCGCGGGCACCAGCCGCAGCCGCCACGCCGCGCCCACCGCGGCCCGCACCGGCCCCAGCGGCACCCGCACCACGCGGGCGCCCAGCACCTCGGCCAGCACGGAGGCGTCCACCACCGGCCCGGCGGCCAGGTTGAACGCGCCGTGCACCGGCCTCAGGACCGCGAGCCGGTACGCCTCGGCGGCGTCGTCGGTGTGCAGCACCTGGAAACGCATCCCCGGGAGGGCGGGCACGGCCGGCACCATCCCGAGTCCGGCCAGCCGCTGCGGCAGGAACGGGCCGGCGAACAGCCTGCGCTGCTCGCCGGCGGCCTCCCGCTTGAAGAGGAAGCCCGGCCGCATCCGCACCACCCGCACCCGGGGGTGGTCGCGCTCGAAACCGTCCAACAGCCGCTCCACGTACGCCTTCTCCCGGCAGTACGCGGCATCCGGCCGGCCGCCGTGGGTCGGCCAGGTCTCGTCCACCGCGCGGTGGACGGGGCCCGGGGAGTAGGCGCCCACCGAGGAGGCGTACACCAGCGCGGGCACCTCGGCCGCCGCCATGGCGCGCAGCACCCGGGCGGTGCCCAGCACGTTGGTGCGCCAGGTGACCAGCGGATCGTGGGTGGGCTGGATCAGCCAGGCCAGGTGGACCACGGCGTCGGCGCCCCGGAACAGGTCCGTCAGCCGCTCCTCCGCGGCCCGCCCGGCCGGGTCCTCGCCGTCGCCGCCGGCCCCGATGTCCGCGCTCGCCCACTCGGTCTTCGGCGGCGTCCACAGCGGTGTGCGGCGGGCGACGCCGAGCACCGAGCCGACGCGCGGATCGTCGCCCAGGGCCCGCACCACCGAGGTGCCCACATTGCCGGTGGCGCCCAGGACGACCACGCGCAGACCGCCTCCGGCGCCCCCGCCGCTCCCGGCCGGCGCCCCGGTCACCGCTCCTCCCGGCGCAGCGCGCCCCGGGTCGTCGCCAACGCCGCCCGGCACTCGCCGCCGCCGTCGTCGCCGACGGCGGCGTTCTCCACGGCGTCGAACAGCTCCCCGATCCCGTCGTGCCGCCGCGTCAGCAGGGCCACCACGTCCTCCTCCGCGACGGCGCCGGGCGATGTGTCCCGTCCAGCCATCTCGCTCCTCCTCACGGCATGCGCTGTGGCCCGGCGCCAAGTACCCGCCCCCCGCGGGGGGGAAACGGCCCGGCCCGCCGAGCCCGCAGGGGCCCGAACCGGCGCACACCCGGTGTTTCCGCCCCCTCGCTCCGGGTACTGCGCGAGGTGCGGAAGGAGGGATGGTGCGGCGTGCTGGTCAGCCTGCTGTTGCTGTTGACGGTCTATGTGTCGGTGGCCCTTGTGACGGCCCGTGTGGTCTACGGCATCGAGCGGGCCCGGGTCATCGAGCTGGAGCGCGACTGGCACGCGGAGGAGGACCCGGTCGAGCGGTTCCGGCGGCAGGGCCAGTCGGCCACCGCGTCGACGGCGTTCCTGTACGGCATGGCCTGGCCGGTCGTCATACCGGCGTACCTCTTCTACCGCTGCGCCGCACTGGTGATCACGGGGAGGCCCCCGCCCGCCCCCTGCGAGCGCGCCGACAGGGCCGAACGGCTGGACGCGCGCATCCGCGAGCTGGAGGAGTCGCTGGGACTGCGCGGCCACGCACTGGACGAGAACGGACCGAGGCCATGAACTGCTACGAGTGCCTGACGCGGGACCGAACCGCCACCGCCGTCGCGGTGTGCTCACGCTGCCATGTGGGCCTGTGCCCCGAACACCTGCGGATCGAGGCCGAGCTCGTCAGCGAGCCGCGGGGAATGGGCCAGGTCACCCAGACGCCGGAGGCCCGCCGGGCACTGTGCGAGGTGTGTGCCCGGGCCGAGGGCTGACGCCGCGTCACCCGGTCCGGCGCCCCCACCTCCGGCCCGGGCCCGGGCCCCCGGCGCGACCGCGCCACGGACGGGTGTACAGCCACGCGGTACACGTCCATTTATGTACGCTCTGTTCGCCCATGCGCGGTTCATCCGGGAGTGCCCTTGCTGGTTCTGATCGCCGCCCACGCCGCCGTGGCCGCCCTCCTCCCCGCCCTCGCACCGCGTGCCGGGCGCGCCGTGTGGTGGGTGGCCGCCCTGGTACCGCTGGCCACACTGGTCTGGGCGGTGGCGCTCACCCCTTCCGTGCTCGACGGGGACGCGCCCGTGGAGCACTTCGGCTGGGCGCCCTCGCTGGGTCTGGAGGTCGTCCTGCGGCTGGACGCGCTCTCACTGCTGATGACGGTGATCGTCAGCGGCGTCGGAGCCGCCGTCCTCTTCTACGGCGCCCGCTACACCTCCGAGGGGCACGGCCGCGAGTCCGCGCTGCTGCTCGCCTTCGCCGGCGTCATGCTCGGCCTGGTCACCGCCGACAACCTGCTGGTCCTGTACGTCTTCTGGGAACTGACCACCGTGGTGTCGTTCCTGCTCATCGCGGGCCGGGGCAGGACCCGGGAGCACCGCGAGGCGGCCCAGCAGGCCCTGGTCGTCACCACCGGCGGAGGCCTGGCGATGCTGCTCGGCTTCGTGATGCTGGGGGAGACGGCCGGCACCTACCGGATCTCGGAGCTGGTCGCCGATCCCCCGGACGGCGGATACGTACCCGCCGCGCTGGTGCTCGTCCTGGTGGGCGTCTTCACCAAGTCGGCGCAGTTCCCCCTGCACGGCTGGCTGCCCGCCGCGATGGTCGCGCCGACCACCGTGAGCGCCTATCTGCACGCCGCCGCCATGGTCAAGGCAGGCGTCTATCTGACGGCCCGGCTGGCGCCCGGCTTCGCCGACACCGAGCCCTGGCGCCCCCTGGTACTGACCGTCGGCCTGCTGTCGCTGGTCCTCGGGGCCTGGCGGGCGCTGTGGGAGAGCGACCTCAAACGCGTCCTGGCCTACGGCACCATCAGCGAACTCGGCCTGCTCATCGCGCTGTTCGGATACGGCACCCGCAACTCCGCGCTGGCCGGCGAGGTGATGCTGCTGGCGCACGCCACCTTCAAGGCGTCGCTGTTCCTGATCACCGGCCTGGTCGAGCACCACACCGGCACCCGCGAGATCGGCCGGCTCTCCGGCCTGGGCCGCCGCAGGCCGGTCCTGCTGGCACTGGCCGCGCTCGCCGCCGCCTCCATGGCCGGGCTGCCGCCGCTGGTCGGCTACCTGGGCCACGAGGCGTACTTCGACACCTTCTGGAACGCGGCCCGGCACGGCCCCGGAACGGGCGAGGAGTGGGTGCTGGCCGCCCTGGTGGCCGGCTCCGCGCTCACCGCCGCCTACGCCGTCCGCTATCTGTGGGGCGCCTTCGCGAGCCGGCCCGGCGCGGAGCCGACGCCGCAGGAGGACCCCGGCGACCGGGCGCTCGGCATGGCCGTGCCCATCGCCGCCCTGGTGACGGCCACCGTCGCCCTGGGCGTGTGGTACCCGGGCACCGAGACCCTCACCGAGCCGTACGCCGACCGGCTGCCGTCCGCTCAGAAGCCGTACCACCTCGCGCTCTGGCACGGGCTGAGCCCCGCCCTGCTGCTCTCCGCCGCTGCCCTGGCCGCCGGCCTCCTGCTGTATCGCCTGCGCCCCGCCCTGGCCGCACTGCGCGACCGCGCGCCCCGCGCGCCCGACGCCCAGGAGGGCTACCGGCGCACCGAACAGGTCCTGGACCGGGCCGCGCTGGGATTCACCCGCCGCACCCAGGTCGGCTCCCTGCCGGTCTATCTGACCGTGCTGCTGGCCACCGTGCTGGTGGTGCCCGGCACCGCCCTGCTGCTGCGCGACACCCCCTTCACCGCCCCGCCGCTGTGGGCCTCGGCCATCCAGGTGCCGCTGGGGGTGGTGGTGCTGATCGCGGCGGTCACCCTGGCCCGCGTACACCGGCGGCTGTCGGCCGCCCTGCTGGCCGGGGCGGTGGGCTACGGGGTCGCCGGCCTCTTCCTGGTGCAGGGCGCACCGGACCTGGCGCTGACCCAGCTCCTGGTCGAGACGCTGACACTGGTGATCATCGTGCTGGTGTTGCGCGGGCTCCCGGCCCACCTGGGCCCCCAGCGCGCGCAGCCGCGCACGCGCCGCCTGCGACTGGCGCTGTCCGCCGCCGTCGGCACGCTCGTCGCACTGGTGGCGGTGGCCGCCTCGGCCGCCCGCCGGGACCCGGCGGTGTCCGCCTACTACACCGAGCACGTCAAGGAGGCCGGAGCCCACAACGTCGTCAACGCGATCATCGTGGACTTCCGTGCCATGGACACCCTCGGGGAGATCGCCGTGCTGCTGGTGGCGGCCATCGGCGTGGGGGCCCTGATCCTGCTTCCGGCGGGTGCCAGGAGGGCCGGGGCGCCGGTCCACTCCCGGCCCCCCGCCGCCGACCGGTACCCGGCGACCGCGCGCTGGGGCGTACCGCAGGACCGGTGGCTTCCGGAGGCGGAGAACATGCCCGCCCACGACCGCCTGATCATGCTGGAGGTCGTCACCCGGCTGCTGTTCCCGTCGATCCTGGTGCTCTCGGTATATCTGCTCTACTCCGGCCATCTGCGGCCCGGCGGCGGCTTCGCCGGCGGGCTGGTGGCCGGGCAGGCCTTCACCCTGCGCTATCTGGTGGGCGGCCGGATCGACGCCGCGTTCGCCGGACGGGTCGACCCCCGCGTCATCGCGGGCGCGGGCCTGGCCCTGGCCGCGACGGCGGGCCTGGCCCCGATCGCCTTCGGCGGCGATCCCCTGGCCACCGCGCTGCCGAGCGCGACGCTGCCGGTCTTCGGCCACCTGGAGCTGAGCACCAGCGTGGTCTTCGACACCGGGGTCTACCTGCTGGTCGTCGGGGTGTGCCTGAAACTCCTGGTGGCCATGGGGCCCGCCCAGGCGCCCGCCGGGCAGGTCCCCGGCCCGTCCGGCGGCGAACCCGGTGGAACCGGGCAGCCCGTACCCTCCGACGCATCCGGGAGCCGCGACCGATGACGACTGTGGACCTGACATCGGCCGTGGTGGTGGGCGGGCTGTTCGCGATCGGCTTCCACCTGCTGCTGCAGCGCTCCCTGATGCGCCTGCTGTTCGGCTTCCTCGTCCTCGGGCACAGCACCAACCTCCTGGTCCTGCTGGCCGCGGGCCCGCCGGGCAGGCCGCCGATCACCGGCTACGCACACGGGAAGGACTCGTTCGCCGACCCGCTGCCGCAGGCCATGGCCCTGACCGCGATCGTCATCACCTTCGGCATCTCCATCCTGCTGCTCGCGCTGGTCTACCGGGGCTGGCTGCTGCTCGGCCACGACGAGGTCCGCGACGACGTGGAGGACCGCAGGCTGGGCGAGAGCGAGCACCCCGGCTTCCCCGGCGACACGGCCGGCGAACCGGAAGAGGCGCCCGGGCGCACGACACGGGAGGCACCGCGGGGGACACCGGGGAAGGGGGAGGAGCGATGACCGACTGGCTGCTGATCGCACCCGTTCTGCTGCCCGTACTGGCGGCGGGCCTGTCACTGGCCGTGTGGCGCAGCGCCGGAGCGCAGCGGCTGCTGGGCACCGGCGGGCTGCTGGTGGCGCTGGTGGACGCCGTGGTCCTGCTGGTCCTCAGCGACCGGCGCGGTCCGCTGGTGCTGGACGTCGGCGGCTGGCCGGCCCCGGCCGGCATCACCCTGGTGGCCGACCGGCTCTCGGCACTGCTGCTGACGGTGGCGCTGGCGGTGGCGCTGGCGGTGCTGGTCTTCGCCATCGGGCAGGGCACGGCCGGGAGCGGGAGCGGCGACCCGGTCCACGCCCCCTTCCACCCCTCCTACCTGCTGCTGGCGGCCGGGGTCTCCCTGGCCTTCCTGGCCGGGGACCTGTTCAACCTCTTCGTCGCCTTCGAGCTGATGCTCGCCGCCTCCTACGTGCTGATCAACCTGGACGCCGACGAGAGCCGCATCCGGGCCGGGATGACGTACACCATCACCAGCCTGCTGTCCTCACTGCTCTTCCTCACGGCCATCGCGGTGGTCTACGCGGCCACCGGCACGGTCAACCTCGCCGACCTCGGGGGCAAGGTGCCGGACCTCCCCGAGGGGCTGCGGACCGTCTTCAGCCTGCTGCTGCTGATCGTGTTCGGCATCAAGGCGGCCATGGTCCCGCTGCACTTCTGGCTGCCGGACAGCTACCCCACCGCCCCGGCGCCCATCACCGCCGTGCTGGCCGCGCTGCTGACCAAGGTCGGCCTCTACGCGATGGTGCGCACCCAGACGCTGCTCTTCCCGCGCACCGAGCCGTGGACGCCGCTGCTGGTCGCGGCGGGGGTCACCCTGCTGGTGGGCATCCTGGGAGCCATCGCCCAGCAGGACCTCAACCGGCTGCTGTCCTTCGTCCTGGTCAGCCACATCGGCTACATGCTCTTCGGACTGTCCCTGTACTCCGTCACCGGGCTGACCGGGACGGTGCTGTACGCCATGCACCACATCGCCGTCCAGGCGGCGCTGTTCCTGATCGCGGGCCTGGTGGCCGCCTGGAGCGGCACCGCGTCGCTGAGCAGACTGGCCCGGGCGGCTCCGCCGCCGGGGATCCTGGCGGGACTGTTCCTGGTCTCGGGTCTGAGCCTGGCCGGGATCCCGCCGCTGTCCGGCTTCGTCGGCAAGCTCGTCCTGCTCCAGGCGGGAGTGGAGCAGGGCGGGACGGCCGCCCTCGCCCTGCTGGCCGCGGCCCTGCTCACCAGCCTGCTGACCCTCTACACGATGGCCAAGGTGTGGCGTGCGGCGTTCGCCACCGGCTCCGGGCGGCCGCCCCGGGCGCGGCCCCGCGGCGGCGGGGCGCGGCTGATGGTGGGCGCCACCGCGGGCACCGTGCTGATCGGCGTGGCGGTGGCGCTGGGCGCCGGGCCGGTGGCACGGGTCGGCGAGCGCGCGGCGGTGGACCTGCTGGAGCGCGACGCCTACCTGGAGGCGGTGCTGGGGATGCGGGGCGAGATCCCCACGGACGTCCGGGAGGCCGGGGAAACCGGAGGGGCCGGAGGAACCCCGGGAGCCGGAGGGGCCGCGTACACACGGGGAGCCGGGCGGGACCCGGACGGCGGGCCGGACCCGGGCGGCGAGACGGACCGAGGCATCCACCGAACCGAGGAGCGGGAGCGCCGATGAGTTCCACGGACGACACCACCGCCGCCGCCACCGTGCCCCCCGCCGGGAACCGGCTGCGGGGACGCTGGCCGGTGGTGCTCTGGCTGTGGCTGCTGTGGATCGTGCTGTGGGGGTCGGTGAGTCCCGTGGTGCTGGTCTGCGGCGCGGCGGTGGCGCTGGCGGTGGCGGTGGTCTTCCCGCTGCCGCCGATCGGCCACCGGGCGTCGGTCCACCCCTTCGGACTGGCGGCCATGACCGGATACCTGCTGGTGGACCTGGTCCGCTCCGCCGTGGTGGTGGCCCGGGAGGCGGTGCTGCGCGGGCCGCGGGCCAGGGCCGCGGTGCTGGAGGTGCAGCTGGATGCGGACACCGACCTGCTGATCACCGCCACCGCCCACCTGGTCACACTGACGCCGGGCACGCTGGTGCTGGAGATCGACCGCGGACGGCGCAGGCTGTACGTCCACGCGCTGCCGGTGCGCGACGCCTCACAGGTCCCGGGCCGGCGCGCGGAGACCTCCGAGGAGGAACACCGTGTGGTGCGGGCCCTGGGCACAGCCGAGGCGCGCGAGCGCCTGCTGGGACGGGACGGGCACGCGAAGGGGGTGCGGCGGTGAGCGCGGTCGCCGTGATCGCACTGGCCATGCTCTCGGCCGCCGCGCTGCTGGTCCTGGTCAGGCTGGTGCGCGGCCCGCGCTCCCTGGACCGGATCGTGGCGGTGGAGGTGCTGGTGACGCTGCTGGTCGCCGGGGCATGCGTGGCCATCGCGGTGTGGGAGTACACCACGTTCGTGCCCGTGCTGGTCGTGCTGGCGCTGCTCGGTTTCATCGGGGCGATGACGGCGGCGCGGCTCATCGAGGAACGGGAGGAACTGCGATGACCCGGCTGGCGGCCGACGGCGGCGAGGTCGTGGCGGCCACCGCCTCGGCCGTGCTGCTGCTGACCGGCGCCCTCTTCTGCCTGCTGGGGGCGCTGGGACTGCTGCGCTTCCCCGACACCGCCTCCAGGCTCCACGCCTCCTCCAAGGCCCAGACCCTGGGCGTGCTGCTGTCCCTGCTGGGCGCGGCCCTGCGGGTGCCGCTGCCCTACGCCGGGCTGCTGCTGCTCGTCGCCCTCTTCCAGCTGTTCACCGTGCCCGTCGCCGGTCAGGTCATCGGCCGGGTCGCCTACCGCACCGGCGCGGTGGACCGGAGCACCCTGGTGGTGGACGAACTGGCCGGGCGGCTCGGGCCCCCGGACCCGGAGGCCGTGGCGGAGCCGGACGACACCGGGGACGGGGACGGGGGCGAACCGGAGGACGGTGCCGGGGACGGCCGGCGCCGAGAGGCCTGACGCGGCCCCGGCCGTCCTCCGGCGCCCCCTACCGAGGCTCCTGACGGCGTGAGGGGCGCACCACCATCGCCGAGCCCCCGCCGCGCCGCTCCGGCTCGGCGACGGCCCGCACCCGCCCGTCGGGCAGGACCTCCAGCGCGGCCACCGCGCCGATCTGAGGCGACGGGGCGAACCGGTGGCCCAGCCGCTCCAGCGGCGCCCGCTCGGCGGCGGACTCCAGGAAGGCCGGCTCCGCCAGGGTGGCCGCGGTGTTGCGCTGCGACAGCCGCGGCGCGGCGACCGCCTCGGGCAGCGCCATGCCCAGGTCGATCCGGTTGAGCAGGGTCTGCAGCACGGTGGTGATGATGGTGGAGCCGCCCGGCGAGCCCAGCGCCAGCAGCGGACGGCCGTCCTCCAGCACGATCGTGGGCGCCATGCTGCTGCGCGGCCGCTTGCCCGGGCCGGGCAGGTTCGGGCCGGCCACATCATCGGACAGGGGGGTGAAGTCGAAGTCCGTCAGCTCGTTGTTGAGCAGGAAGCCCCGGCCGGGCACGGTGATGGCCGAGCCGCCGGTCTGCTCGATGGTGAGCGTGTACGACACCACGTTGCCCCAGCGGTCGGCGGTGACCAGATGGGTGGTGGACGGGCCCTCGTGGTCCTCGCCGCCGCCCCGGCCCGCGGAGCAGCCCCAGGAGTCCGGGTCGCGCGGGTCGGCGGGCGCCAGTGGGCCGGTCAGCGCCCGGTCCGGGTCGATCAGGCAGGCCCGCTCCTTGGCGAAGCGCTCCGAGAGCAGCTCCTCGGTGGGCACGTCGGAGAACGCCGGGTCGCCCACCCAGCGGCCGCGGTCGGCGTACGCGATGCGGCTCGCCTCCAGGTAGTGGTGGAGCGCCCGGGCGCGGTCCATCCCGGCGAGGTCGAAGCCCTCCAGGATGTTCAGCGCCTCGCCGGTGGTGGTGCCGCCGGAGGAGGACGGGGCCATGGAGTACACCTCCAGGCCCCGGTAGTCCACCCTCGTCGGCTTCCGGTGCAGTACGCGGTACCGGCCGAGGTCGCCGGTGGTCATCAGGCCCGGCCGCACCCTGCGGTCGGCGTCCGGTGCCACGGGCGGCCTGCGGACGGTGGAGGCGATCTCGCGGGCGAGCCGCCCCTCGTAGAGCGCGTCCGCGCCCTCGCGGGCCAGCAGCCGGTAGGTGCCGGCGAGGCCGGGGTTGCGGAACCGCGAGCCCACCTCGGGCAGTTCCCCGCCGGGCAGGAACAGTTCGGCGGTGGGGGTGAAGTCGCGGAAGCGGTCCTCGTTCTGCGCCGTCTGGGCGCGGAACTCCTCGTCCACGGTGAAACCGCGCTCGGCCAGGCGGACGGCGGGCCGCAGTGCCCCGGCCAGGGAGATGGTCCCCCAGCTGTCCAGGGCCTTCTCCCAGGTCGCGGGGGTGCCGGGGACCCCCACGGACAGACCGGAGTTGACCGCCTCGTCGAAGGGGATCGGCTTCCTGGTGGCCGGGTCGACGAAGGAGTCCGGCCGCATGGCGGCCGGGGCGGTCTCCCGGCCGTCGATCGTGTGGACGCGGCCGGTGCGCGCCTCGTAGTGGACGAGGTAGCCGCCGCCCCCGACACCGGCCGAGTAGGGCTCGACGACGCCGAGGGCCGCCGCGGTGGCCACGGCGGCGTCCACCGCGTTGCCGCCCGCGCGCAGCACCTCCAGACCGGCGCGGGAGGCGTACGGGTCGACGCTGGAGACCGCGCCGCCGTACCCGGTGGCGACCGGCAGCTTCACGGGCGGCTCGCGGCCGGTGTCGGCGGTCTGCGCCGCGGCGGCCGGCACGAGCAGGAGCACCGGGAGAGCCAGGACCAGCGCGGAGACCGGCGACGGGAGCGGGGCCCCCGCGGTGCCCGCGCGGCGGCGGAACGGGAGCGGGGAACGGGGGTGGCGGGCGCGGCGGACACGTCGGACGGGCATGGAGCCTCCGTGGTCTCCCGGGGACGCTCGGACCCCGGAAACCCTGTCAGCGGGCGGGAGCCCGCGGCAACAGCGCCGCGCCGCCCGCCCGCGCCCACGGCACCCCGGCACGGCGGCATGGCCGGGAGCGGCGGCGGGTACCCGGCGCGGCCGGAGGACCCCCAGCCGAGGAGGTGCACCCGCATGCGGATCCCCGGCCGGTCGCGCACCGGCACCGAACCCGTGACGGCCCGCAGTCCGCTGGGAATGAGGCTGTTGCTGTCCGTCCTGTACATCCCGGTCTTCCTGGCCGGGACGGTGTTCTTCGCCCTCTGGGCGGCGGACTCGGGTCCGGGCGACGCCCCCAGCGCGGACTCGCTGCGGACCATCGCCTGGATATGCGCCGCGCTGACCCTGGTGGGCGTGATCGACCTGATCGTCGTCCTGGTGCGCCGCGGGCGCGAGCGCGCGGCGGGCGCGGGAGGGGG
>NZ_JAKMAY010000030.1:0-30581 GCF_022015835.1 Streptomyces sp. ICN903
GGCCCCACCCCCGGTCGCGGAACGTGCCGGGCACTAGCCTTCGCCCGTCGCAGATGTCCTTCCCGGCCGTCCGGCCGCAAGCCCTCAGGAGGCCCGTCCGTGCCGCATCCGCTCGACGCCGCCGCGGTACGGGAGTGGAGCGCCCAGGCGCTCGACGCGCTGGGCCGCGCCCGCGAGACCATCGACGCGATCAACGTCTACCCGGTCGCGGACGCCGACACCGGCACCAACCTCTACCTGACCGCGGAGTCCGCCGCCCGGGCCGTCGAGGCCGCCTGCGCGGGGGAACCCACCCCGGCCCAGGCGGTGCGGGCCATGGCGCACGGCGCGCTGATCGGCGCACGCGGCAACTCCGGGACGATCCTGGCGCAGCTGCTGCGCGGCATGGCCGAGGAGATAGCCGAGGCCGAGAACAGCGGAAGCGGCGGGCAGGACGAGAGCGCCGGGGACGACGGGGAACCGCTGCGGCGCGCCCTGGCGCGTGCCGCGACCGCGGCCCGGGCCGCGGTCGCGCACCCGGTGGAGGGCACCGTGCTCACCGTGGCCGCGGCGGCGGCCGGCGCGGCGGCGGACACCGCCGGGGACTGCGCCGCGGTGGCCCGCGCCGCCTGGTCCGCGGCCCGCACGGCCCTGGAGGCCACCCCCGGGCAGCTCCCGGCGCTCTCCCGCGCGGGCGTGGTGGACGCGGGCGGCTACGGCCTGGTCACCGTGCTGGGCGCGCTGGTGGCCGTGCTCTCCGGGGAGCGGCCCGAGGCTCCGTCCGCCGAGCGGACCGGAACGCCCGGCCCGACCCCGCCCGCGGACCCGTCCCCGGATCCGGCCGACGGGGGCTGCGAGGCACCGAAGGAACGGCCCGGCCCGGCCTACGAGGTCGTCTACCTGCTGGAGGCCGGGGACGACGCCGTGGCCGCCCTGCGCACCCGGCTCGACGCGCTGGGAGACTCCCTGGTGGTGGTCGGCGGCGACGGGCTGTGGAACGTCCACGTCCATGTGGACGACGCCGGCGCGGCGGTGGAGGCCGGGATCGAGGCCGGCCGCCCCTTCCGCATCCGGGTCACGCACTTCGGCGTCCAGGGCGGCGACCGGCGCACAGACCGTACGCCCGCGCACGCCCCCGGCCGTGCCGCCCACCGCGCCGTGGTCGCGGTGGTGCCCGGCGACGGACTGGCCGAACTGTGCGCCGCGGCGGGCGCCACCACCGTCACCGCGCGCCCCGGGGAGCCGCCCGCCAGCGGGGAGCTGGCGCAGGCGCTGCTGCGGACGGGAGCACCCGAGGCGGTCCTGCTGCCCAACGACCCCGAACTGCGGCACACCGCCGCCGCGGCCGCCGAACAGGCCCGCGCCAAGGGGCTGAGGGTCGCCATCATCCCCACCCGCTCCCCGGTACAGGGCATCGCCGCGCTCGCCGTGCACGAGCCCGGCCGCCGCTTCGACGAGGACGTCGTCGCCATGACCTCCGCGGCCGGAGCCACCCGGTACGGGGAGCTGTGCGTCGCCGAACGGCAGGCATGGACCACCGCGGGCGTCTGCCAGGCCGGGGACGTCCTCGGCCTGATCGAGGGGGACGTGGCGCTGATCGGCGCGCAGGCGGCGGACGTGGCCGCGGCCGTACTGGACCGGATGCTCTCGGCGGGCGGCGAGCTGGTGACCCTGGTGATCGGCGCGGGCGCGCCCGAAGGCCTGGCCGAGTACCTGGAGGACCATGTGCGCCGCAACCACCTGGCCGTCGACACCCTCGTCCACGAGGGTCGGCAGAGCGGCCCGCTGCTGATCGGCGTGGAGTGAGCGGGGCGGGCGCGGTGAGCGGGGCGGGCGGGTCGCGCGGCCCGCACTGTCGGCGGCGTGGTGTGCAATGGGGGGCGTGCCCGCGTTGGAAGAGAACACGCAAGACCCCCTGACGGAACCGCTGAGAAAGGTGCTCGGCGGCACCACCGCGAAGGTGATGGCCGAGCACCTCGGCCTGCGCACCGTCGGCGACCTGCTGCACCACTACCCGCGGCGGTACGCCGAGCGCGGCGAGCTGACCCGGCTCGCCGACCTGCCGCTGGACGAGCACGTCACCGTCGTCGCCCAGGTCGCCGACTCCCGGGTGCTCACCTTCAACCAGGGCCGCGGCAAGCGCCTGGAGGTCACCCTCACCGACGGCAGCGGCCGCCTCCAGCTGGTCTTCTTCGGCAGGGCCGTCCACCACCACCACAAGGAGCTGCTGCCCGGCCGCCGGGGGATGTTCGCGGGCAAGGTCGGTGTGTTCAACCGGAAGCTCCAGCTCTCCCACCCCGCCTACGAACTGCTGGGCGCCGACAGCGGAGCGGAGGCGGTGGACGCCTTCGCCGGCAGGCTCATGCCGATCTACCCGGCGTGCAAGCAGCTGGAGTCGTGGAAGATCGCCAAGGCCGTCGCCACGGTGGTGGACTCCCTGCTGGCCACCGGCTGGGCGGGCGTCGCCGACCCGCTGCCCGCCGCCCTGCGCGCCGAGCGCGGCCTGCCCACGCTGCCCGAGGCGCTGGAGAAGGTCCACCGGCCGCGCACCAAGGCCGACGTGGAGCTGGCGAGGGCCCGGCTGAAGTGGGACGAGGCGTTCGTCCTCCAGGTCGCCCTGGCCCGCCGCCGCCTGGCCGAGGGCCAGTTGCAGGCCGTGGCGCGCAGGCCGCGCGAGGGCGGGCTGCTGGACGCCTTCGACGCCCGGCTGCCCTTCACCCTCACCGACGGCCAGCGGGCCGTCAGCCGGGAGATCTTCGACGACCTGGCCACCGAGCACCCCATGCACCGCCTCCTCCAGGGCGAGGTCGGCTCCGGCAAGACACTGGTGGCGCTGCGCGCCATGCTCGCGGTGGTGGACGCCGGCGGGCAGGCCGCGATGCTCGCCCCCACCGAGGTGCTGGCCCAGCAGCACCACCGCTCGATCACCGAGATGATGGGCGAACTGGCCCAGGGGGGGATGCTCGGCAGCGCCGAGCACGCCACCAAGGTCGTGCTGCTCACCGGCTCGATGGGGGCCGCCGCCCGCCGCCGGGCCCTGCTCGACCTGGCCACCGGCGAGGCCGGGATCGTCATCGGCACCCACGCCCTGATCGAGGACAAGGTGGGCTTCCACGACCTGGGCCTGGTCGTGGTCGACGAGCAGCACCGCTTCGGCGTCGAGCAGCGCGACGCCCTGCGCTCCAAGGGCAAGCAGCCCCCGCACCTGCTGGTGATGACCGCCACACCCATCCCGCGCACGGTCGCCATGACGGTCTTCGGCGACCTGGAGACCTCCGTGCTGGACCAGCTCCCGGCCGGGCGCTCGCCCATCGCCAGCCACGTCGTACCCGCCGCCGAGAAACCCCACTTCCTCGCCCGCGCCTGGGAGCGGGTGCGCGAGGAGGTGTCGGCCGGACACCAGGCCTACGTGGTCTGCCCGCGCATCGGCGACGAGGAGGAGCCCCCCGGCGCCCGGCGGGGCGGCGGCGGGGACCGCGCGGGCGGCGAGGACGACGGGGGCGCCGACGGCGCGGACGAGCGCCGCCCGCCGCTGGCCGTGCTCGACGTGGCCGGGCAGCTCGCCGAAGGGCCGCTCAAGGGCCTGCGGGTGGCCGCGCTGCACGGCCGGATGCAGCCGGACGCCAAGGACGAGGTGATGCGCCGCTTCGCCGCGGGCGAGCTGGACGTCCTGGTCGCCACGACCGTCATCGAGGTCGGGGTGAACGTGCCGAACGCCACCGTGATGGTGATCATGGACGCGGACCGCTTCGGCGTCTCCCAGCTCCACCAGCTGCGCGGCCGGGTCGGGCGCGGCAGCGCGCCGGGGTTGTGCCTGCTGGTCAGCGAGGCCCCCGAGGGCAGCCCCGCCCGCGCCAGGCTGGGAGCGGTCGCCGCGACGCTGGACGGCTTCGAGCTGTCCCGCATCGACCTGGAGCAGCGCCGGGAGGGCGACGTGCTGGGCCAGGCGCAGTCCGGCACCCGCTCCTCCCTGCGGATGCTCGCCGTCATCGACGACGAGGAGGTCATCGCGGCCGCCCGGGAGAAGGCGACGCGGATCGTCGCCGCCGACCCCGAGCTGGAGCGCCTGCCGGAGCTGCGCGCGGCCCTGGAGGCCCTGCTGGACGCCGAGCGCGAGGAGTACCTGGAGAAGGGCTGACGGGGACGGGCGGGCCCGCCGTCCGTCCGCCGCGCGCCTATCGTGGTGGGGCGGCGGTCCGGCGGACCGCCGCCCCACCAACCCCTGCCCCAGCACCCTGGAGACGGTTAAGCGATGACCCGCGTGATCGCCGGAGCGGCCGGCGGACGACGCCTGGCGGTGCCGCCCGGCCAGGGCACCCGCCCGACCTCCGACCGGGCGCGCGAGGGGCTGTTCTCCACCTGGGAGTCGCTGCTCGGCCCGCTGACGGGCCTGCGGGTGCTCGACCTGTACGGGGGCTCGGGCGCGGTCGGCCTGGAGGCCCTCTCGCGCGGCGCGGCCCACGCCCTGCTGGTCGAGTCCGACGCCCGGGCCGTGCGCACCATCCGCCAGAACGTCCGCGGCCTCGGCCTGCCCGGCGCCGAGGTGCACGCCGGCCGGGCGGAGCAGACGGTACGCGCGCAGGCCCCCGCGAAGCCGTACGACGTGGTGTTCCTCGACCCGCCGTACGCCGTCGGGGACGAGGAGTTGCGCGAGATCCTTCTCACACTCCGTGCCCGGGGGTGGCTCGCGGGCGGCGCCCTCGCCACCGTGGAACGGAGCACCAGGGGCGGCGAATTCCGCTGGCCCGCCGGTTTCGAGGGGCTGCGGTCGCGTCGCTACGGCGAGGGAACGCTCTGGTACGGTCGCGCCGCCGAAGAAGCCGAAGAGGTCACCGACGCGTCATGACCCGTACGGAGAGCGAGGAAACGCCAGTGCGCCGCGCCGTCTGTCCGGGGTCCTTCGACCCCATCACCAACGGACACCTCGACATCATCTCCCGCGCCTCCAGGCTCTACGACGAGGTGTACGTCGCGGTGATGATCAACAAGTCCAAGCAGGGCCTCTTCGCCGTCGAGGAGCGCATCGACCTGATCCACCAGGTCACCGCCGAGTACGGCAACGTGCGCGTGGAGGCCTTCCACGGACTGCTGGTGGACTTCTGCAAGCAGCGCGACATCCCGGCCATCGTCAAGGGCCTGCGGGCGGTCAGCGACTTCGACTACGAGCTGCAGATGGCCCAGATGAACAACGGGCTGTCCGGGGTGGAGACGCTGTTCGTGCCCACCAACCCGACCTACAGCTTCCTCTCCTCCAGCCTGGTCAAGGAGGTCGCGGCCTGGGGCGGCGACGTCTCCCACCTGGTGCCGCCACAGGTGCTCCAGGCCCTGCGCGAGCGGCTGTCCCACCCCTGACGCATCCGGCCGCCCCGCCGCCCGGCCGGTTCCGGGGAGCGGACGGGTCCGGGCCGGACCGGTTCCCGCATCCGCTGTCGCACCGGCGGCCGCTGCCCGTACAGTCGCTCCCGTGGACGTACAGCAGAAACTCGACGACATCGTCGCGGCGGTCGAAGGCGCCCGCTCCATGCCCATGTCGGCCTCCTGCGTGGTCAACCGCGCGGAGCTGCTGGGGATGCTGGAGGAGGTGCGGCAGGCGCTGCCGGGCTCGCTCGCCCAGGCCCAGGAGCTGATCGGCGACCGGGAGCAGATGATCGCCGAGGCCCGGCAGGAGGCCCAGCGGATCATCGACTCCGCGCAGGCCGAACGCGGCTCGCTGGTCTCCGGCACCGAGATCGCCCGCCGTGCGCAGGAGGAGGCCGACCGCATCCTCGCCCAGGCGCGTCAGGAGGCCGAGGGGATCCGGGCCGAGGCCGACGACTACGTCGACAGCAAGCTCGCCAACTTCGAGGTCGTCCTCAGCAAGACCATAGGCTCGGTCGACCGCGGACGGGAGAAGCTGCTGGGCCGGGGCCCGGGCGCCGACCCCTACGGCGAAGAGGGCGGCGAGGACATCCCGGAGCGCTCCGCCGACCCCGCCGAGCTGCGGGGGCGCGCCGACGCCTATGTGGAGGCACAGTTCCGGGCCTTCGAGGCGGTGCTGTCCAAGACCCTGGAGGCGGTCGGGCGCGGCCGGCAGAAGCTCACCGGCCACCGGCCCATCGACGAGCTGGGCGCCCACCTGGCAGCCCAGGACGAGCACGGGCAGCAGAGCGACGCCGACTACCTCGCGGACCTCGCCGCCGTCTCCCACGAGCCGCAGCAGCCGCAGCCGCAGTCGCCCCGGCAGGCGCCGCAGGCCCCCGCGCAGGCGCCGCAGCAGCCCGCGTACGAGCCGCAGCAGCCGCAGCAGGATCCGTACGCCTATCAGCAGGGCGGTTACGGCTATCCGCAGGAGGGCTACTCGCAGGAGTACGGGCAGCCGCAGCAGGATCCGTACGCCTATCGGCAGCAGTCCCCGCCGCAGCCCGCCTACCAGCCGCAACAGGCGCAGCAGGGCGGTTACGGCTATCCGCAGGAGGGCTACTCGCAGGAGTACGGGCAGCCGCAGCAGGATCCGTACGCCTATCAGCAGCAGTCCCCGCCGCAGCCCGCCTACCAGCCGCAGCAGGTACAGCAGCCCGCGGCGCTCGACGAGACCAGCTTCTTCGACACCAGCATGATCGACATGGAGCAGCTGCGGCAGTACGAGCAGGGCCGCTAGGGCGTGTTCCGAAAGTCCCGTCCGCGGGCGGCGCCGTGCACGCTCCCCCGGTCTCCGGCCGGGGGAGCCCCCACGCCGCGCTGGCGGGCCCCGGCGCGGCACGCTGCGCTCCCGGCCCTCCGCCTCGCCGTCGCACGCACCTGACGCCGCCCCGCGCGCCCTGCGGGCGTACGACGCCGCCTTCGAAACACGCCCCGGCCCCGTCGCCCGGCGCTCCGGCGGGACGCCGGACCGGTGTCCGGTCGGCCCGGATTGGGCCCGGGGCGGCCGGTCCAGTATCCTGGCCATTCGGTCGTGGTCCGCCCGCGACGTTCGGCTGCCCAGAACGCAGGAATCGGAGTCAGCCGGTGTCAGACCGCAGAAAGCAGGAAGCCCTGAACGCCCCCCTCGACCCCCGTTCCCCCCTCGTGCTGGACACGCGCGAGCTGGGGCGCCGTCCGGGTGCGCTCAAGGAGTTCTCCCGGACGGTCCCGGCTCCCGGGGATCTCGGCATCGAGGTCATCGGGGTGCCGGAGGGCTCGCCCATGGAGCTCGACCTCCGCCTGGAGTCGGTCATGGAAGGGGTGCTCGTCACGGGCACCGCCCGTGCGCGACTGAAGGGGGAGTGCGTAAGGTGTCTGGAGCCGCTGGAGCAGGAATGCGAGGCGGACTTCCAGGAGATGTTCTCCTACCCCGACGCCGACGACCGGAGCCGCTTCGCGGACACCGGCGACGACGCCGAGGACGAGGAGACGTTCCAACTCGAGGGCGACCTGCTCGACCTCGAGCCCGTGCTGCGCGACGCGGTGGTGCTGTCACTGCCGCTGCAGCCGGTGTGCCAGGAGGACTGCCCCGGACTCTGCCCCCGCTGCGGGGCGAGACTCGCGGACGACCCCGGGCACGACCACAACGAGGCCGTCGACATCCGGTGGGCGGCTCTCGAAGGACTCGCCGGCTCCATGCGGGACGGCGAGAAGGACGAAGACAACGCACCCCGCACTGCCGGGGACGATCCACAGGAGAAATAGCCGTGGCTGTTCCGAAGCGGAAGATGTCGCGCAGCAACACGCGCCACCGCCGGTCGCAGTGGAAGGCTGCGGTCCCGACCCTGGTGAAGTGCGAGCGCTGCCAGGAGCCCCGTCAGCAGCACATCGCCTGCCCGAACTGCGGCACCTACAACCGCCGCCAGGTCCTCGAGGTCTGATCGGCTGGTGACGGGCTCCATGTCAGACGCCACTACGCCCGGAGACCTCCCCCGCAACGACGGGGGTGAGACGGCGCAGAGGGCGGGTCTGGTGGACGCGGCATCGTCCCACACGCTTCTGGAAGGGCGGCTCGGGTACCAGCTCGAGTCCGCCCTTCTGACGCGTGCACTGACGCACCGCAGCTACGCGTACGAGAACGGCGGCCTGCCCACCAACGAGCGCCTGGAGTTCCTGGGGGACTCCGTGCTGGGCCTGGTGGTCACCGACACCCTCTACCGCACCCATCCCGACCTGCCCGAGGGGCAGCTCGCCAAGCTGCGCGCGGCGGTGGTCAACTCCCGCGCGCTGGCCGGGGTCGCCCGCGGTCTCGATCTGGGCGCCTTCATCCGGCTCGGCCGGGGCGAGGAGGGCACCGGCGGCCGGGACAAGGCGTCGATCCTCGCCGACACCCTGGAGGCCGTGATCGGCGCGGTCTACCTCGACCGGGGGCTGGAGGCGGCCAGCGAGCTGGTGCACCGGCTCTTCGACCCCCTGATCGAGGAGTCCTCCAACCTCGGTGCCGGGCTGGACTGGAAGACCAGCCTCCAGGAACTGACCGCGGCCGAAGGGCTGGGGGTTCCGGAGTACCTGGTCACCGAGACCGGCCCCGACCACGAGAAGACCTTCACGGCTGCCGCCCGCGTCGGTGGTGTCGCGTACGGCACCGGCACCGGCCGCAGCAAGAAGGAGGCCGAGCAGCAGGCGGCGGAGGCCGCCTGGCGTGCCATCCGGGCCGCCGCCGACCAGCGGGAGGGCCCAAGGGCCGAGAAGGTCTCCTGACCGGTCCGGATCCCACCCCGCCGCGCCTTACGCCCACCCGCCCGGAATCCGGACGGGTGGGCGCGTCGTTCCACCAGTGACCCACACCGCCTCCCGCCGGCGCGGGATTTCCACCGATGAGGAGCCGTCATTGCCAGAGCTGCCCGAGGTCGAGGTCGTCCGGCGCGGACTCGAGCGCTGGGTGGGCGGCCGCACCGTCGCCGGGGCCGAGGTGCTTCACCCCCGGGCGATCCGCCGCCACCTCGCCGGGGCGGAGGACTTCACCGGCCGGCTGCGCGGGGCGCGTATCGGCGCTCCCCGGCGCCGCGGCAAGTACCTGTGGCTGCCGCTTCAGGACACCGGCCAGTGCGTCCTGGCCCACCTCGGCATGAGCGGGCAGCTGCTCGTCCAGCCCCGGGACGCCCCCGACGAGAAGCACCTGCGCGTCCGCGTCCGCTTCGCCGACGACGCGGGCACCGAGCTGCGCTTCGTCGACCAGCGCACCTTCGGCGGACTGTCGCTGCACGCCACCACGGGAGACGGCCTGCCCGACGTCATAGCCCACATCGCCCGCGACCCGCTGGACCCGGCCTTCGACGAAGAGGCCTTCCACACCGCCCTGCGCCGCCGGCGCAGCACGCTCAAGCGGGCACTGCTCGACCAGTCCCTGATCAGCGGGGTCGGCAACATATACGCGGACGAGGCACTGTGGCGCTCCCGGCTGCACTACGACCGCCCCACCGCCACCCTCACCCGCCCGCGTACCGCCGAACTCCTCGGCCATGTCCGCGATGTGATGAACGCGGCCCTCGCCGTCGGCGGCACCAGCTTCGACAGCCTCTACGTCAACGTCAACGGGGAGTCGGGCTACTTCGAACGCTCCCTGGACGCCTACGGCCGGGAGGGCCTGCCCTGCCGCCGATGCGCCGCGCCGATGCGCCGCAGCCCCTGGATGAACCGCTCCAGTTACTTCTGCCCGCGCTGCCAGCGCCCGCCCCGTCCGGCGCGCTGAGCACCGCCCGCCGCCCGGACGGGGTGGCGGGCGTCCGGCGGGAAACCGCTCAGAAGCCGAAGTTCTGCGTCCACCAGGGGCCGCCCTCGGCGAAGTGCGCGCCCACACCCAGGGTCCGGTAGTCGCAGTTGAGGATGTTGGCGCGGTGGCCGGGGCTGTCCATCCAGGCGTCCATCACCGCCTGTGCGTCGGCCTGGCCGCGGGCTATGTTCTCGCCGCCGAGGTTGTCGATGCCCGCCGCCTCGGCGCGGTCCCAGGGGGTGTCGCCGTCGGGGCCGGTGTGGGAGAAGAACCCCCGGGTGGCCATGTCCTGGCTGAAGTCCTCGGCCAGTTGGGCCAGTTCGGGGTCGGCGGTGACCGGCTGGCAGCCGGCCTCGGCCCGTTCCAGGTTGACCAGTCTCAGCACCTCCGCCTCGGCGGCCGTCTCCTCGTCGAGGGAGGGGAGGCCGGGCGCGGTGGGCTTTCGGGAGGAGGCGGAGGGCTCGCCGGGGCTTTCGGACTCGCGGACGGCGTCGCCGCCCGCGCCGCCCTCCCCGGCGGGGGGTGTACTGCCGCGTGACGGGGTGGGCTCGGCCGCGGCCGGCTTCTTCGACGGCGTGGCTTCCGGCTTCTCCGGCTTCCGGTCGCGCGAGGGCCCGGCGCCGGGGGAGGCGGTGCGGCCGTCGCCGAGGCCCGCGGCGGGATCCTCTCCGCGGTCGTCCGGGGCCGGTGTCGCCGCGCCCTGGGTCCGCAGTTCCCGCAGATCGTCCGGGGCCACGCCGGAGGGGGAGGCGAACCCGCCGACGGTGTAGTCGCCGTTCGGGCCGGGCAGCAGTCCCGAGGCCACCGCCACGGCACCCATCGCCATGGCGGCCGAGGCTCCGAGGAGGCCGGTGCGGACGGGGGCGGCGCCCCGCTTGCGGTGCGGACCGCGGTGGCGTCCGCCCGCCGCGCGGCGGGCGGAGGTGACGGGGGCCGGTGCTGGAACCGGTTCGGCGCGGCGGTGGCGTCCCATCTGCTGCAGTCCTCACGTGATCGGCGTCACTTATGTCACTCGAAAGAGTGAGTCCCGTTGCGGCGTGACTGTACGGCATCCCTGAGAGGCGCAGGAGCGGATGGCGGAAACGCGGGAGGGGCGGCGGGCGGGGCGCACGGGAGCGGCGCGGGTCCGGATAGCGTGCGCCCATGAGTACGAACACGGAGGGCGCCGGCGCGGGCGCGGCCGGGGAGACCGTGCGGATGACGGCCTGGGTGCGCGGACGGGTGCAGGGGGTCGGTTTCCGCTGGTTCACCCGGGCCAACGCGCTGCGGATCGGTGACCTGGAGGGCTTCGCGCTCAATCTCGGCGACGGCCGGGTCCAGGTGGTCGCCGAAGGGCCGCGCGATCGCTGCGAACTGCTGCTGGAATGGCTCCGAACGGGTGATACGCCGGGCCGGGTCGAAGGGGTGACCGAGATCTGGGGTCCGCCGCGCGGTGGCTACGAGGGCTTCGCGATCCGATGATCCAAAGTGGTTGCCTTTCCCCGCGTGACGTGCAAGGCTGCGGCCAGCGTCGCCCCTGTGGAACCCCGCGAGCCCTCCGGCAGATTGAGTGCCGTCGAGTCAAGGCCGCCGGGGCTCGTGGCGTGATCGTGTTGACCGTCAAAACTTTTGGTGAGACTCTGGAAGCCCCGCGCACCGCAGCTGTTCTGCCTTGGGAATGAAGGCCGAACGGCAACCGCGGGTGCGAATCCCTCACGACCCACCACCGTTCCGGTCGGTCACTCAGTGTGGAGGACCATCCATCATGGCAAAGGCGCTTCTCGGTTACGTCGGCGGTTCCGACCCCCGAGTCCTCGCCGAGATGCGACGGCTGCAGCAGCGTGTTCAGGACCTGGAATCCGAGCTGGTACGGATCCAGGCGGAGAACGACGCGCTGTCGGCCGCCGCTGCACGGCACGGCGACTCGTTGCTGGAGAGCATCGACGTATCGAAGGCGGAGCCTGCGCTCACCTGACCTCCCGGTCCGGGGAACGCAGCGCCAAGCCGCTGGAGAAAACTGCAAGGGACGCTTCGGCGTCCCTTCGTCGTTTCCGGCCGGAGCCGTGGCGCTTACCGTGTGATGTGCCCCACCCGTTCAGCGGCGAAACTCGCCTCGGCCGTGAAACGGGCACCTGGGAGTAAAGTCCGGGTACGTGCACCTCAAGAGCCTGACCCTGCGCGGGTTCAAGTCCTTCGCCTCGGCCACGACACTGCGCTTCGAGCCGGGCATCACCTGCGTGGTGGGTCCCAACGGCTCCGGCAAGTCCAACGTCGTGGACGCCCTGTCGTGGGTGATGGGCGAGCAGGGCGCCAAGTCGCTGCGCGGCGGCAAGATGGAGGACGTCATCTTCGCGGGGACGGCGGGCCCTTCCGGCCGCCCCCCGCTCGGCCGGGCCGAGGTCTCCCTGACCATCGACAACTCCGACGGCGCCCTGCCCATCGAGTACACCGAGGTCACCATCACGCGGATCATGTTCCGCAACGGCGGCAGCGAGTACCAGATCAACGGCGACACCTGCAGGCTGCTGGACATCCAGGAGCTGCTGTCGGACTCCGGCATCGGCCGTGAGATGCACGTCATCGTCGGCCAGGGACAGCTCGACTCCGTCCTGCACGCGGACCCGGCCGGCCGCCGGGCCTTCATCGAGGAGGCCGCCGGCGTTCTCAAGCACCGCAGGCGCAAGGAGAAGGCGCTGCGGAAGCTGGACGCGATGCAGGCCAACCTCGCCCGCGTCCAGGACCTCACCGACGAACTGCGCCGCCAGCTCAAGCCGCTGGGGCGGCAGGCGGCCGTCGCCCGCCGGGCCGCGGTGATCCAGGCGGATCTGCGCGACGCCCGGCTGCGGCTGCTGGCCGACGACCTGGTGGCCCTGCGCGCGGCGCTGAAGGCCGAACTCGCCGACGAGGCCGCGCTCAAGGAGCGCAAGGAGTCGGTGGAGGCCGCGCTCGGGGAGGTACTGCGACGGGAGGCCGCGCTGGAGCAGCAGGTCAGGGAGCTGTCCCCGCGGCTGGAGCAGGCACAGCAGACCTGGTACGAGCTGTCGCAGCTCGCCGAGCGGGTGCGCGGCACCGTGAGCCTGGCCGACGCCCGGGTCCGCAGTGCGTCCGCCGAGCCCGTCGAGGAGCGCCGGGGGCGCGATCCGGAGGACATGGAGCGCGAGGCGGCCCGGGTCCGCGAACAGGAGGCGGAGCTGACGGCCGCGCTGGAGGCGGCGAGCCGGGCGCTGGAGGACACCGTCGCCCACCGCGCGGAGTTGGAGCGAGCCCTGGCGGACGAGGAGCGGCGGCTGAAGGACGCCGCCCGCGCCATCGCCGACCGCCGCGAGGGGCTGGCCCGGCTGCACGGCCAGGTCACCGCAGCCCGCGGCCGGGCCGCCTCCGCGCAGGCCGAGATCGACCGGCTGGCCACCGCCCGGGACGAGGCGGCCGAGCGCGCGGCGGCGGCCCAGGAGGAGTACGAGGCGCTGCGGGCCGAGGTGGACGGGCTGGACGCGGACGACGCCGAGCTGGCCGAGGGCCACGAGGCGGCCGGACGGGAGCTGGCCGAGGCCGAGGCGGAGCTGAGCGCGGCCCGGGAGGCGCTGTCGGCCGCCGAGCGGGAACGCGCGGCGACCGCCGCCCGCCGTGACGCGCTGGCCCTGGGACTGCGCCGCAAGGACGGCACCGGCGCCCTGCTCGGCACCGGCGGGGAACTCACCGGGCTGCTCGGCCCGGCCGCCGAACTCCTCACCGTCACACCCGGTTTCGAGGTGCCCGTCGCCGCCGCTCTCGGCCCGGCCGCGGACGCCGTGGCCGTGGACGGCCCGGCCGCGGCCGCCGAGGCCCTGCGACTGCTGCGCGGACAGGACGCAGGCCGTGCGGCGCTGCTGCTCGGTGGCGCGCCCTCACAGGAGGCCCCCGGGGACCTGGACGTACCCGGTGCGCGGTGGGCCGCGGAGCTGGTGTCGGGGCCGGACGCCCTGCTGCCCGCCGTGCGGCGGCTGCTGCGCGGCGTGGTGGTGGTCGAGGCGCTCCGGGACGCGGTGGAGCTGGTGACCGCCCGACCTGAGCTGACCGCCGTCACCGCCGAGGGCGATCTGCTCGGCGCCCACTTCGCGCAGGGCGGTTCCGCAGGGGCGCCGTCGCTGCTGGAGGTGCAGGCTTCGGTGGACGAGGCCGCCGCGGAGCTGGCCGAGCTGGACGGCCGCTGCGAGGCGCTGGCCGAGGAGCGGGAGAGGGCCCTGGAGCGGCGACGCGGGTGCGCCGCCCGGGTCGAGGAGCTGGGGGCGCGGCGCAGCGCGGCCGACAGGGAGAGGTCGCAGGTCGCGGGCCGTCTCGGGCGGCTGGGCGGACAGGCGCGGGCCGCGGCGGGGGAGGCCGAGCGAGCGGCGGTGGCCGTGGCCAGGGCCGAGGAGGCGCTGGCGCGGGCCCGCGAGGAGGCGGAGGAACTGGCCGGGCGGCTGGCGGCGGCCGAGGAGCAGCCGGGCGAGGAGGAGCCGGACACCTCGGTGCGCGACCGGCTGGCGGCCGACGGCGCCAACGCCCGGCAGACGGAGATGGAGGCCCGTCTCCAGGCGCGCACCCACGAGGAGAGGGTCAAGGGGCTCGCCGGACGAGCGGACTCCCTGGACCGGGCGGCGCGTGCCGAACGGGAGGCGCGGGCGCGCGCGGAGCGCCGACGCGCCCGGCTGCGGCACGAGCGGGAGGTGGCCTCGGCCGTCGCCTCCGGCGCCCGGCAGTTGCTGGCGCACGTGGAGGTGTCGCTGGCGCGGGCCGGGGAGGAGCGGGAGGCCGCCCGCGGCGCCAAGGCCGAGCGGGAACGAGAGCTGGCCGCCGAGCGCGACCGGGGCCGGCAGCTGAAGGAGGAGCTGGACAAGCTCACCGACTCCGTGCACCGCGGCGAGGTGATGGGTGCCGAGAAGAGGCTGCGGATCGAGCAGCTGGAGGCCCGCTCCCTGGAGGAGCTGGGCGTGGAGCCGGCCGTACTGGTCCGCGAGTACGGCCCCGACCAGCCGGTGCCGCCGTCGCCGCCGGCCGAGGGGGAGGAGCTGCCCGAGGATCCCGGTCACCCGCGCAACCGCCCGGTCCCCTTCGTCCGCGCCGAGCAGGAGAAGCGGCTGCAGGCGGCCGAGCGGGCGTACCGGCAGCTGGGCAAGGTGAACCCGCTGGCGCTGGAGGAGTTCGCGGCCCTGGAGGAGCGGCACCGCTTCCTCAGCGAGCAGCTGGAGGACCTGAAGAAGACCCGCGCGGACCTGCTGCAGGTGGTCAGGGAGGTCGACGAGCGGGTCGAGCAGGTCTTCACCGAGGCGTACCGCGACACCGCCCGGGAGTTCGAGGGCGTCTTCTCCCGGCTGTTCCCCGGCGGTGAGGGGCGGCTGGTCCTCACCGACCCGGAGAACATGCTCACCACGGGGGTGGACGTCGAGGCCCGGCCGCCGGGGAAGAAGGTCAAGCGGCTGTCGCTGCTGTCGGGAGGCGAACGTTCGCTGACGGCCGTGGCGCTGCTGGTGTCGATCTTCAAAGCCCGGCCCAGCCCGTTCTACGTCATGGACGAGGTCGAGGCCGCGCTGGACGACACCAACCTCCAGCGGCTGATCGGGATCATGAGGGAGCTCCAGGAGAGTTCCCAGCTCATCGTGATCACCCACCAGAAGCGGACCATGGAGGTCGCCGACGCCCTCTACGGCGTCTCGATGCAGGGCGACGGGGTGTCCAAGGTCATCAGCCAGCGGCTCCGCTGAGCTTTCCCGGTGAGGGGCGGGATACCTCTGGCCCTTCACTCCTGCTTCACTTCTCGAACGGGAAACGTTACATCCTGAGCCTGCTTCAGGTTCCTCTCCTCTATTGACTTCAACTTTTGAAGGAATAGTCTCTGCATGGTCGGCCATGCCTTCAAACGGCGGCATGCGATTGCGCGTGCCGGGTAAAAGGCGGCAACCACTTGGCACCCCACCCGGCACCGCCGCCGGGGATCGCAGGAGTACACAACGTGACCAGCACCGCGCAGGTGAGGCCGGACGGACCGGGCGCCCCGGCCGGACGGCAGCAGCACCTCAGACACGTCGTCTTCATCGCCGCCGCGGCGGCGATGGGAGGCTTCCTCTTCGGCTACGACAGCTCCGTCATCAACGGTGCGGTCGAGGGCATCCGGGGCAGATTCGACGTCGCCTCCGGCGTGCTCGCGCAGATCATCGCCGCCGCCCTGATCGGCGCCGCGATCGGCGCCGCCACCGCGGGCCGGCTCGCCGACCGGCTCGGCCGCATCCGGGTGATGCAGATCGCCGCGGGGCTCTTCGCCCTCAGCGCCGTCGGCTCCATGCTTCCCTTCACCATGTGGGACCTGGCCTTCTGGCGGACCCTGGGCGGCGTCGCCATCGGCATGGCCTCGGTGATCGCGCCCGCCTACATCGCCGAGGTGGCCCCGGCCGAGTACCGCGGCCGGCTCGCCTCCTTCCAGCAGGCCGCGATCGTGCTGGGCATCGCCGTCTCCCAGCTGGTCAACTGGGGCGTGCTCAACCTCGCCGGCGGCGAGCAGCGCGGCAGCCTGCTGGGCGTGGAGGCCTGGCAGCTCATGCTCGGCATCGAGCTCGTCCCCGCCCTGCTGTACGGACTGCTGACCCTGCGCATACCCGAGTCCCCGCGCCACCTCGTCGCCCAGGGGCGCACGGACGAGGCCAGGGCCGTCCTCGCGGGCGTCGAGGCTCAGGGGAGCGACCTGGACGCCCGGATCGCCGAGATCCGCGAGCGCATGCGCGGCGAGCGCAGGCCGAGCCCGCGCGACCTGCTGGGAGGGCGCTTCGGCCTGCTGCCGATCGTCTGGGTGGGCATCGGCCTGTCGCTGTTCCAGCAGCTGGTCGGCATCAACGTGATCTTCTACTACAGCGCCTCGCTGTGGCAGTCGGTCGGCATCGACCCCGGCAGCTCGTTCTTCTACTCCTTCACCACCTCGATCATCAACATCGTCGGCACGGTGATCGCGATGCTCCTGGTGGACCGGGTCGGACGCAGGCCGCTGGCCCTGACCGGCTCCGCGGGCATGGCGCTCTCGCTGGGCGCCGCGGCCTGGGCCTTCTCCTTCAAGAGCGGTACCGGCGACGACATCACGCTGCCCGACGCCCAGGGCACGGTCGCGCTGATCGCCGCGCACTCCTTCGTGCTCTTCTTCGCCCTCTCCTGGGGCGTGGTGGTCTGGGTGATGCTCGGCGAGATGTTCCCCAACCGCATCCGCGCCGCCGCCCTCGGCGTCGCCGCCGGAGCCCAGTGGGTGGCGAACTGGCTGATCACCGTCACCTTCCCGAGCCTGTCGGACTGGAACCTGTCGGGCGCGTACGTCATCTACACCGTCTTCGCGGCCCTGTCGATCCCGTTCGTCCTGAAGTTCGTGCCGGAGACCAAGGGCAGGGCACTGGAGGAGATGGGCTGACCCGCCCCCCGGCCCCGCCCTCGCGGCGACGAGCGCCGTTCCGGCCCGCCCACGGGCCGGAACGGCGCTCGTCCGCTTCCTTGACCGATACTGGGACGCGTTGTGACTCCGGCTCCGAAGGAGCTTCTCGCCCGGCCCGAACGGCTCTGCGTCACGGGCAGACCCTGCCCGTGACGCAGGTAACTCTCTAGGGAACCATGGACATCCTCATTCTCGTTGTCGTCATCGCCGTGGTCGCCGTCGTGGCGATCGGCGGACTGGTGGTCACCGGCGTCCGCAGGAAGAAGACGCCACGGCTGGACCGCTCCGCACCGCCCCCGACCATCACCGCGCCCCCGACCGAACCGCAGGTCGGCGAGGAGGCCGGGCCTCCCCGCGCGGAGGAACGCCGCACCATCGAAGAGGTCGAGCTGCCGCAGCCCCCGGTCGGGGCGACGGACGCCGAGGCGGCGGCGCCCCCCGCGCCCCCGCAGCCGGAGGCCCCCGAGATCGAGGTGCCCGCGCCCACCGCCGGACGCCTGGTGCGGCTGCGCGAGCGCCTGTCGCGGTCCCAGAACACCCTGGGCCGCGGTCTGCTCACCCTCCTCTCCCGCGACCACCTCGACGAGGACACCTGGGAGGAGATCGAGGACACCCTGCTCACCGCCGACGTCGGCGTCGCCCCCACCCAGGAGCTGGTCGAGCGGCTGCGCGAGCGGGTGAGGGTGCTGGGCACCCGCACCCCCGCCGAGCTGCGCGCGCTGCTGCGCGAGGAGCTGCTGGCCCTGATCGGCACCGACCTGGACCGCACCGTCCACACCGAGGGCGGCGTGTCCTCCGAGGGCGTGGTGCGGCCGGGCGTGGTGCTGGTCGTCGGCGTCAACGGCACCGGCAAGACCACCACCACCGGCAAGCTCGCCCGTGTCCTGGTCGCCGACGGCAGGTCGGTCGTGCTCGGTGCCGCCGACACCTTCCGCGCCGCCGCCGCCGACCAGCTCCAGACCTGGGGCGAGCGCGTCGGCGCCCGCACCGTACGCGGCCCCGAGGGCGGCGACCCGGCCTCGGTCGCCTTCGACGCGGTCAAGGAGGGCATCGGCGAGAGCGCGGACGTGGTGCTCATCGACACCGCGGGACGGCTGCACACCAAGACCGGCCTGATGGACGAGCTGGGCAAGGTCAAGCGAGTGGTGGAGAAGCACGGCCCGGTGGACGAGGTCCTGCTGGTCCTGGACGCCACCACCGGCCAGAACGGGCTGATCCAGGCCCGGGTCTTCGCCGAGGTCGTGGACATCACCGGCATCGTGCTCACCAAGCTCGACGGCACGGCCAAGGGCGGCATCGTCATCGCCGTCCAGCGCGAGCTGAACGTCCCGGTCAAGCTCGTGGGCCTGGGCGAGGGGGCGGACGACCTGGCGCCGTTCGAGCCGGAGGCGTTCGTCGACGCCCTGATCGGCGACTGACGCACCGGGGACACCGGGCGCCCCGCCGCCGCGCACGGCCGAGGCCGCGGCGGGGCCCGGGCCCGGTCGCGGCGGGCCCGGAGGGTTCAGGAACCGGGCAGCTCGCGGTGGCAGACGTACGCCAGGGTGCCCAGCAGCAGCCTGGCCTGCGGGGGACGGCCGGCTCCCTCCAGCGTGGGCGGCCGCAGCCACCGGACCGGGCCGAGCCCGCCGAGGTCGGAGGGCGGAGCGGTGACGTGGTCGCCCGGGCCGAGACCGTGCAGATCGAGTACGGCGTCGTCCCAGCCCATCCGGTACAGCAGGCGGGGGAGGCCGGCGGCGGCGCCGGTGGCCACGAAGAACCAGGCGCGGCCGTGCGGGGTGACGGCGACCGGCCCGAGCGGCAGCCCCATCCGCTCCAGCCGGGCCAGCGCGCGGCGCCCGGCGGACTCGGAGACCTCGATGACGTCGAAGGCGCGGCCCACCGGCAGCAGCAGGGCCGCGCCCGGGACCCGCTCCCAGGCCGCGGTCGCCTCCTCCAGCGTCGCGCCGGCCGGTACCAGGAGCGACTCGTCCAGGGGGTGGGCGCCGGGGGAGGGGCACCGCGGGGTGCCGCAGGAGCACTCGGTCCGGCCGCCGACGCGCGTGGCACGCGCTCCCGGGACCACGTCCCAGCCCCACAGACCGGTGTACTCGGCCACCGCCGTGCACATCGGGGCGCGGCGGTGGCGCCGGGTGCCGGACCGCAACTCCCGGAGCTCCCGGATCTCGCGGATGCTGCCGATTGTGAAGCCCATGCCCCCTCCAACGGGTCCCGCGTGCTCTTGGTTACTAAACCGTCGCACAGAGCGACGCCGGGCGGTCCGGGTCGAAGCGGGGCGACGGGGTCTCTGTGAGGGGGCGCGCCGGTCTCCGCGCGCCCCCGGTGTGCATCGCTTCAACCGGTTGTGGCCGCCCTGGGTCAAGTGAACCGCGCGAAACACTGCTTGAGTTCATCCGAAGGGGTGGCGAATGGTGGCGGTTTTGCAATTTCACTCGCCACGTCAGTGATCGTAGGATTACTTTCGGTTCACACGGTGACACAGAGGCACGGAGAGACGCCCTGCGTGCGCCTATGCCAGAGGCATGCCGAGAGGGCATCCGAGGACAGGACGCGTACGGGCCGGGATGGGGGCGTTCCAGTGGGCGGCAACGGCAGCAGCGGCGGAGTCGGCACCGCCGGGAAGCGCCCGAACGGACAGCTCGCCTCGTGGTTCGCGCGCAGCGGCTGGTCCAAGGGAGAGCTGGCCCGGCAGGTGAACCGCCGCGCACGCCGGATGGGCGCACACCACATCTGCACCGACACCTCCCGGGTGCGCCGCTGGCTCGACGGCGAGCAGCCCCGCGAGCCGATCCCGCGCATCCTCTCCGAGCTGTTCTCCGAACGCTTCGGCCGCGTGGTCGCCGTAGAGGAACTCGGATTGCGCACTGCCCGCCCGACGGCCTCCGACGGCGGTGTGGACCTGCCCTGGACGGGTCCGCAGACCGTGGCGATGATCAGCGAGTTCTCGCGCAGCGACCTGATGCTGGCCCGCCGGGGCTTCCTCGGCACCTCCCTGGGCATGGCCGCGGGTCCCGCGCTGATCGAGCCGATGCAGCGCTGGCTGGTGCCCGCCCCCGCCGCCCCGGCGCCCGGCGAGCACTTCCCCGGCGCGTCGCCGGCCCCCGCCCGGGATCCCGGCGCGCGGGGCGACCGCGGGCTGTCGGGCCCGGAGCTGGAACTGCTGGAGCAGACGATCGTGATGTTCCGCCGGTGGGATGCCCAGTGCGGCGGCGGGCTGCGGCGCAAGGCCGTCGTCGGCCAGCTCCACGAGGTCACCGACCTCCTCCACGAGCACCACGCCGAGCCCGTGCGGCGGCGGCTGTTCCGCGTCACCGCCGAGCTGGCGGAACTGGCCGGCTGGATGAGCTACGACGTCGGGCTCCAGCCGACCGCGCAGAAGTACTTCGTCCTCGCCCTGCATGCCGCCAAGGAGGCCGGCGACCGGCCGCTGGGCTCGTACGTGCTCTCCGACATGGGCCGCCAGATGATCCATCTTGGCCGGCCCGAGGACGCGCTGGAGCTGGTGCATCTCGCACAGTACGGCGGCCGGGAGGACGCCACCCCCCGCACCCAGGCCATGCTCCACGCGGTGGAGGCGCGCGCGTACGCCAACATGGGGCGGCCCGACAAGTGCCACCGGGCGGTGCGGATGGCCGAGGAGACCTTCGCCGAGGCCGTCGAGGGGGACGGCGACCCGGACTGGATCGGCTTCTTCTCCGAGGCCGAGCTGAACGCCGAGAACGCCCACTCCTACCGGGACCTCGCCCATGTGGCGGGCCGCAGCTCCGCCTACCTCTCGCTCGCACAGCCGGCGATGCGCAAGGCCGTGGAGCTGTTCGGCCGCGAATGCGGCGGCGGCCGCGGCCACCAGCGCTCCTACGCCCTCAACCTCGCGGGCATGGCCAGTGTCCACCTGCTGCAGCGCGAACCCGAGCAGTGCGCCGAGATGGCCGGCCGGGCGCTGGCGGTGGCGAAACGTCTGCGTTCGGAACGGGTCGACAACCGCATCCGCAGGACCGTGGCCACGGCGGCCCGCGAGTTCGGGGACGTCGCGGAGGTCGCTGAGCTCACCGAGCGGCTCGCCGACGAGCTGCCCGAGCCCGAGGCCGCCCTCGCGGGCTGAGCGGGCCCGGAACCGCGCCGCCGGCCCGGCCTCCGTCCGCCGCCGTGCCCGTCCCACCGTCCCTTCCCGGCCGCCCTCCGCACGACCCCCGGGTTGTCATACGACCGTGCCGACCGGTCCGTACCGCGCCCGGACGGCACGGCCTTCGTGTCCGGCCGCGGCGGCGCGCCGCACCGGCGGCCGGGGGCCGGGCCGGCGGCGCGGTTCCGGCCCGCGGGCGTGTTCACCCGGGCGTAACAGAGGGCGCGCCTTCGTCACGGCGGCGAAACGCCGCGCCGCATCGGCGGAAACGGAGCTCCTGGAATCTGTGGCTCATCCTGATCCCCAGATCCGCCCCCACGGGTCGCGTACGCGAGGAGACGCCCACATTGAACGGCGCGGATACCGCTTTCGTACTGATCAGCGCGGCGCTGGTCATGTTGATGACGCCCGGCCTGGCCTTGTTCTACGGCGGCATGGTCCGGGTCAAGAGCGCACTGAACATGCTCATGATGTCCTTCATCTCCCTGGGCATCGTGAGCGTCCTCTGGGTCCTGTACGGCTACTCGCTCGCCTTCGGCACCGACACCGGCGGCCTGATCGGCAGCCTTGAGCACATCGGTCTGAGCGGCATCGGCACCGAGGCGCTGACCGGCGGCGACGAGGGCATCCCGGTCCTGGCCTTCGTCCTCTTCCAGCTGATGTTCGCCGTCCTGACGCCCGCCCTCATGAGCGGCGCCCTGGCCGACCGCGTGAAGTTCAGCGCCTGGGCGCTGTTCATCACGCTGTGGGCCACGGTCGTCTACTTCCCCGTCGCGCACTGGGTGTGGGCCGAGGGCGGCTGGCTGTTCGAGCTGGAGGTCATCGACTTCGCGGGCGGCACCGCCGTCCACATCAACGCCGGAGTCGGCGCACTGGCCGCCGTCCTGGTCGTCGGCAAGCGCATCGGTTTCAAGCGGGAACCCATGCGGCCCCACAGCCTCCCGCTGGTGGTGCTGGGCGCCGCCCTGCTGTGGTTCGGCTGGTTCGGCTTCAACGCCGGCTCCGCGCTGGGCGCCAACGGCACCGCCGCCACCATGGCCCTGAACACCCAGGTCGCCACCGCCGCCGCCATCCTGGGCTGGCTGCTGTACGAGCGGATCCGGCACGGCGCCTTCACCACCCTGGGCGCCGCCTCCGGAGCCGTCGCAGGCCTGGTCGCCATCACCCCCGCCGGCGCGCACGTGAACGCCGTGGGCGCGATCGTCATCGGCCTGGTGGCCGGTCTGGTCTGCTCCTGGGCCGTCAGTCTGAAGTACCGGCTCGGCTACGACGACTCCCTGGACGTCGTCGGAGTCCACCTCGTCGGCGGCGTCATCGGCACCCTGCTGGTCGGCGTTCTGGCCACGGGCGGTGTGGGCGGCCTCACCCAGCTGGGCAAGCAGGCAGCCGGGGCCTTCTCGGTGATGGCCTTCTCCTTCGCGGTCTCCTGGATCCTGGCCAAGCTGGTCGACGCGGTCATCGGCTTCCGGGCGAGCGAGGACGACGAGACCGCCGGACTGGACCAGGCGTACCACGCCGAGACCGCGTACGACTTCAGCGCGGTGGGCGGCTCGCCCGTCTCCCGCGGTGCCGCGGGAGGCCACGACGACAGCGCGACGGCCTCGCCGTTCGCGAAGGGGACCGACAAGAAGGTGGACGCGTGAAGCTCATCACCGCAGTCATCAAGCCGCACCGGCTCGACGAGGTCAAGGACGCCCTGCAGGCGTTCGGAGTGCAGGGACTGACCGTCACCGAGGCCAGCGGATACGGCCGGCAGCGGGGCCACACCGAGGTGTACCGCGGCGCCGAGTACACCGTCGACCTCGTCCCCAAGGTCCGGGTGGAGGTCCTGGTCGAGGACGAGGACGCCGAGCAGCTCCTCGACGTGGTCGTCAAGGCCGCCCGGACCGGCAAGATCGGCGACGGCAAGGTCTGGAGCGTCCCCGTCGAGACGGCGGTACGCGTCCGCACCGGCGAGCGCGGCCCGGACGCGCTGTGAGCCGGCCGGAGTGGGAGACCACATGACCACGGGATCCGGCGACCCCGGCAACTACGCGGCGGCCCGGCTGCGCCTCCTCGGTGGGGAAGCGCGGTCCGGGCCGCCGCGCCGCCGGGCCCTGTCCGGCCTCACCGACACCTGGCTCGCCTCGCTGCTGGGCGACGCGGGCGAGGGGATCGCGCTCGTGGCCGTCGGCGGCTACGGCCGAGGGGAGCTCTCCCCGCGCAGCGATCTGGACCTGCTACTGCTGCACACCGGACGCGACGCGCACGAGGTCGCCGCCCTCGCCGACCGCCTCTGGTACCCCGTGTGGGACCTGGGGATCGCCCTGGACCACTCGGTGCGCACCCCGCCGGAGGCGGAGAGGGCCGCGGCCGGCGACCTCAGAGTGCAGCTCGGACTGCTCGACGCCCGGCACATCGCCGGGGACCCGCAGCTCACCGCCGCCCTGCGCACCCGGATGCTCGCCCGCTGGCGCACCGGCGCCCACCGGCTGCTGCCCGAGCTGCGCGAGGCGTCCCTGGAGCGCGCCCGCCGCCACGGCGAGCTGCGTTTCCTCCTCGAACCCGACCTGAAGGAGGCCCGCGGCGGCCTGCGCGACGCCACCGCCCTGCGCGCGGTGGCCGCCTCCTGGCTGGCCGACGCACCCCGCGAGGGGCTGGACGAGGCACACCGCACCCTCCTCGACGTACGCGACGCCCTCCATCTGACCACCGGCCGTGCCACCGACCGGCTCGCCCTCCAGGACCAGGACCAGGTCGCCGCCGCCCTCGCGCTGGAGGACGCGGACGCGCTGCTGCGCCGCGTCTACGAGGCGGCCCGGGTCCTCTCCTACGCCTGCGACGTCACCTGGCGCGAGGTCGACCGGGTGCTGCGTGCCCGCCGCCCGGGGCTGCGGCGCGCCCGGCGGCCGGCCGAGCGCACCCCGCTGGCCGACGGTGTCGTGGTGCAGGACGGCGAGGTGGTGCTCGCCCGGACCGCGCGCCCCGAGCGCGACCCCGTGCTTCCGCTGCGTACCGCCGCGGCTGCCGCCCAGGCCGGGCTGCCGCCCTCGCGCCCCGCCCTGCGGAGGCTGGCCGCCGCGACGCCACCGCTTCCGGTGCCCTGGCCGGCCGAGGCCCGTGAGGAGTTCGTCACCCTCCTGGGAGCGGGCGAGGCCGCCGTCGGGGTGTGGGAGGCGCTGGACGCGGAGGGCCTGGTCACCGCCTGGCTGCCCGAGTGGGAACGGGTGCGCTGCCGCCCGCAGCGCAACCCCGTGCACCGCTGGACCGTCGACCGCCATCTGATCGAGACCGCCGCACGGGCCGGGGCGCACGTCCGCCGCGTCCGCCGGCCCGATCTGCTGCTGGTCGCCGCGCTGCTGCACGACATCGGCAAGGGCCGGCCCGGCGACCACAGCGTCGCGGGCGAGGCCGTCGTGCGCGACCTGGCGGCCCGGATGGGCTTCGGCGCCGCCGACACCGCGACCCTGGCCACCGTCGTCCGCCACCATCTGCTGCTGGCCGAGACCGCCACCCGGCGCGACCTGGACGACCCGGCCACCGTACGCACCGTGGCCGACGCCGTCGGCGACACCGGCACCCTGGAGCTGCTGCACGCGCTCACCGAGGCCGACGCCCTGGCCACCGGGCCGGCGGCCTGGTCCGCCTGGCGCGCGGGGCTCGTGGCCGATCTGGTGAGGCGCACCGGCGCGGTGCTGGAAGGGGAGGCGGCGGGGGCAGCCGAGGAGGCGGAGCGGCGGGAGCACCCCGCCCCACGGCCCACGGCCGGGGCCGAACGGCTGGCCGCGCAGGCGTGGCGCACCGGAGGGCCGGTGCTCTCCCTGCGCACCCGGGCCGGGACGCCGGCCGAGGCGGACCGGAGCGACCGGGCGGGCCGGGCGGGCTCCGCGGAGGGGGAGGCGGACCCGGAACCGGTCGGCGTCGAACTGCTTCTCGCCCTGCCCGACCAGCCCGGCGTACTGCCCGCCGCGGCCGGCGTCCTGGCCCTGCACCGGCTGACCGTGCGCGCCGCGGACCTGCGCGCCGTCGACCCCTTGGGAGAGGGGCGGGTGCTGCTGCTGAGCTGGCGGGTGGCCGCCGAGTACGGAACGCCGCCGCGGGCCGACCGGCTCCGCGCCGACCTGGTGCGCGCCCTGGCGGGCTCCCTGGACCTGACCGCCCGGCTCGCCGAGCGCGAGCGGGCCCACCTGGGCCGCGCCCGCCGGTACGGAGCCGGGGCCCCGCCGCCGAAGGTGACCGTCGCTCCGGCCGGGTCACGGCTGGCGACGGTCATCGAGGTGCGCGCCCAGGACGCCCCGGGGCTGCTGTACCGCATCGGAAGGGCCCTGGAGGACGCCGGCGTCACCGTGCGCAGCGCCCGCGTCGGCACCCTGGGCGCCAACGCGGTGGACGCCTTCTACGTCACCGGACCCGACGGCGCCCCGCTGCCGCCGCGCGAGGCCGCCGGTCTCGCGGCGGAACTGGAGCGGGCCCTGGGCGGCTGACCGGACCGCGGGCGGGCGGATACTCTTGGAGGTCGACCGCCGACACCGCCACCAACGCGAAGGATCCGCGACCGACGTGTTCGACACTCTCTCCGATCGCCTCACAGCGACGTTCAAGAACCTCAGGGGCAAGGGCCGTCTGAGCGAGGCGGACATCGACGCCACGGCGCGCGAGATCCGTATCGCCCTGCTGGAGGCGGACGTCGCCCTGCCCGTGGTCCGGGCCTTCATCAAGCAGGTCAAGGAACGCGCCCTGGGCGCCGAGGTCTCCAAGGCCCTGAACCCGGCCCAGCAGGTCATCAAGATCGTCAACGAGGAGCTGATCGGCATCCTCGGAGGCGAGACCCGCCGTCTGCGCCTCGCCAAGAACCCGCCGACGGTGATCATGCTCGCCGGTCTGCAGGGCGCGGGCAAGACCACGCTCGCGGGCAAGCTGGGCCGCTGGCTCAAGGCGCAGGGCCACGCCCCGCTGCTGGTCGCCTGCGACCTGCAGCGCCCCAACGCCGTCAACCAGCTCACCGTCGTCGCCGAGCGCGCGGGCGTCGGGATCTACGCGCCCGAGCCGGGCAACGGCGTCGGCGACCCGGTGAAGGTCGCCGAGGACTCCATCGAGTACGCCCGCGGCAAGCAGTACGACGTCGTCATCGTCGACACCGCCGGCCGCCTGGGCATCGACGCCGAGATGATGCGGCAGGCCGCGGACATCCGCGACGCCGTCCGCCCCGACGAGACCCTCTTCGTCGTCGACGCCATGATCGGCCAGGACGCGGTCAACACCGCCGAGGCGTTCCGCGACGGCGTCGGCTTCGACGGCGTGGTGCTCTCCAAGCTCGACGGCGACGCCCGCGGCGGCGCGGCCCTGTCGATCGCGCACGTCACCGGCCGCCAGATCATGTTCGCCTCCAACGGCGAGAAGCTGGACGACTTCGACGCGTTCCACCCGGACCGCATGGCGTCCCGCATCCTGGGCATGGGCGACGTCCTCAGCCTCATCGAGAAGGCCGAGCAGACCTTCAGCCGGCAAGAGGCCGAGCAGATGGCCGCCAAGCTGGCCAAGGGGCCCAAGGAGTTCACCCTCGACGACTTCCTGGCCCAGATGGAGCAGGTCCGCAAGATGGGCTCCATCTCAAAGCTGCTGGGGATGATGCCCGGAATGGGGCAGATCCGGGAGCAGATCAACGACATCGACGAGCGCGACGTGGACCGCACCGCCGCGATCATCAAGTCGATGACCCCGGCCGAGCGCACCGACCCCACGATCATCAACGGCTCGCGGCGGGCCCGCATCGCCCGCGGTTCCGGCGTGGACGTCAGCGCGGTGAAGAACCTCGTGGAGCGCTTCTTCGAGGCCCGCAAGATGATGTCGAGGATGGCCCAGGGCGGCATGCCGGGGATGCCCGGGATGCCGGGCATGCCGGGGGTGGGCGGCGCCCGGAAGAAGGGCAAGCAGCAGAAGAAGGCCAAGGGCAAGCAGCGCTCGGGCAACCCGATGAAGCGCAAGGCCGAGGAGCAGGCCGTGGCCGAGCGTCGCGCCGCGGGCCAGGGCGGCGCCTTCGGGCTGCCCGGCGGCCAGGGGCCGGAGGACTTCGAGCTGCCCCAGGAGTTCAAGGACATGCTCCCGCCCAAGTGACCGGGCACAGGACCGTCAGGGTGGCGCCGCCCGCCGCGTGCCGGCGGCGCCCTCAGGTCATGGCGACCACGTAGCGGAACAGGTTCCGCATCCACACGGTGCCGTCCGGGCGCACGTGCGGGCGCAGCGCCTCGGCCAGCTCCTTGGCGACCTGCTCCTCGTCCGTCGCCCGGACGGCCGCGTCGTACAGCCCGGTCGAGACCAGCCCGCGCACCGCGCTGTCCAGATCGGCGTAGCCGAAGGGGCACGCGACCCGGCCCGAGCCGTCGGGGCGCAGCCCGGCCCGTCGCGCCAGGTCCTCCAGATCGTCCCGGCCGCCCGGCCGCCAGCACCGGCCCGCCGCGCGCTCCGGCTCGGCCGGCCGCTGCGCCAGCCGCTGCGCCACCCGCAGCGCGGGGGCCGCCGCGCACCGCTCGGCCGGCCCCCAGCCCGCCAGCACCACCGGCACCCCCCGCCCGGCCGCCTGGGCCACCCGGGCGAGCACGGCGGCCTCCGGCAGGGCGTCGAAGGCTGTCACCAGCGTCGGCGGCGGCCCTTCGCGCAGCGCCGCGCCGTCCGGTCCGCCGTCCGGCCCGCCCGGCAGCACCCGCGCGGTCCAGTGCCGCGCGCCCCACTGCGGCTCCGGCAGCAGCCGCTGCCGGGCCAGCTCCAGGCGTGCCTCGTCGGTGTCCGTCCCCGTGACGGTCGCGCCCCGGGCCGCGGCCATCACCAGCGCCAGGCCCGAGCCGCAGCCCAGGCCCAGCACGTGGGAGTGCCGTCCGACCTCGAACCGCTCGTATACCGCCTCGTAGAGCGGAACCAGCATCCGTTCCTGAATCTCCGCCCAGTCCCGGGCGGGCCGCGGGAGGTGCCGCTGTGCGAGCGTGGGTGCCATCGCAACATCCCCATTCCGATGGAAGGATCGCCGGATAACCGGCCGCCGTCTCGTCCCCCGAGAGGTCCTGGAAGTCCCCGAAAGCCAGGGAACTGCGCATCTGTCCCCGAGTCCAGAGGGGCGCCGGGGTGTTTCCACCACGCTTGCCCGCGCGCACTCCTACGTTCCCCCGGCAGTCCGGTTCACGCATCCGCAGCAGACCGCCGTAACATGCGCGGCATGGCAAAGGCTCCCGTGCTCACCCCCCAGGCGGAGGACTTCCCGCGCTGGTACCAGGACGTGATCAACAAGGCCGGACTGGCCGACAACGGGCCGGTGCGCGGCACCATGGTCATCCGGCCGTACGGGTACGGCCTCTGGGAGCGGATGCAGCGGGAGATGGACGCCCGCATCAAGGCCGCGGGCGCCGACAACGCCTACTTCCCCCTGTTCATCCCCCAGTCCTACCTGACCAGGGAGGCCGAGCACGTCGAGGGCTTCGCCCCCGAGCTGGCCGTGGTCACGCACGGCGGGGGCAAGGAGCTGGAGGAGCCGGTGGTCGTCCGGCCGACCTCCGAGACGATCGTCAACGAGTACTTCGCCAAGTGGGTGCAGAGCTACCGAGACCTGCCCCTGCTGATCAACCAGTGGGCCAACGTGGTGCGCTGGGAAATGCGTCCGAGGGTCTTCCTGCGAACGAGTGAGTTCCTGTGGCAGGAGGGGCACACCGCCCACGCCACCTACGAGGAGGCGCGCGACTACGCCGCCCGCATCCACCGCGAGGTCTACGCCGACTTCATGGAGAACGTCCTGGCCATGGACGTCGTACTGGGCCGCAAGACGGCCAGGGAGCGCTTCGCGGGCGCCGTCAACACCCTCACCCTGGAGGGCATGATGGGCGACGGCAAGGCCCTGCAGATGGGCACCAGCCACGAGCTGGGCCAGAACTTCGCCAAGGCGTTCGACACCCGCTACCTGTCGAAGGACGGCGGGCGGGAACTGGTCTGGCAGACCTCCTGGGGCACCTCCACCCGGATGGTCGGCGGCCTGATCATGATGCACGGCGACGACGACGGCCTGCGGATCCCGCCGCGCCTGGCCCCCGTCCAGGCCGTCGTCCTGGCGATCAAGGGCGATGACGCGGTGCTGGCGAAGGTCCGCGAGGTCGGCGACCGGCTCGCCGCGGCCGGTGTCCGGGTGAAGGTGGACGACCGCACCGACACCCCCTTCGGCCGGCGGGCGGTGGACTGGGAGCTCAAGGGCGTGCCGCTGCGCGTCGAGATCGGCCCGCGCGACCTGGAGAGCGGCACCGCGATGCTGGTGCGCCGCATCGCCGGGGGCAAGGAGCCGGTGGCGGCCGACGCCCTGGCCGAGCTGTGCCCGAGGATCCTGGAGGAGGACCAGGCGCTGCTGCTGCGCCTCTCCCGCGAGCGCCGTGAGGCCCGCACCGCGGACGTGCGGACGGTGGAGGAGGCCGCCGAGGCCGCCGCCGGCGGCTGGGCCCGCATCCCCTGGGCCGATCTCGGCCCGGAGGGCGAGGCGCGGCTCGCGGAGCAGGGCGTCACGGTGCGCTGCCTGGTCGGCGAGGACGGATCGGTACCCGGGTCCGACGACGCCCCCGGTACGGTGGCCGTGGTCGCCCGCGCCTACTGAGAGCACCCCGGGGCATCACGGGGCGCCACGGGGGGAGCCGCGGGGCCCGGCCGTTCGGCCGGGCTCTCCGCCCCGGCCGGCCCCGCCCGGGCGGCTCCTCCCGGATCGGCAATACCCGTCCCGTCGGCGCGCATCAACCTGAACCGGCGGGTAGGTGCAAATTATTTGGGATGCCCCGTAATCGGAACACCGGGACACTCTGGCTCGTTGTGCACGACGTGAGCACGACACCACCTGTACTCGCCGCCGAGCTGGCACTCGCCTGGGCCGACATTCAACGGCACCACCCGGAGTTGCCCGACCTGGCCGCGCCCGAATCGCTGATCGGGGAGTCGTCGTCCGCCTGCGGCGCCGAGCTCTCCTTCGAACGGCTGCTCCACGAGGCCGTCCACGGGATCGCCGCCGCCCGCGGAGTCCGGGACACCTCGCGTGCCGGCCGCTACCACAACCGCCGCTTCCTGGCGATCGCCGAGGAGCTGGGCCTGGAGCACTCGGAGGAACCGCATCCGAGCAGCGGCTTCTCGCTGGTCGTGATGAAGCCCGAGACCAGAAGGCGCTACCGGCCCACCATCGAGAAGCTGCAGCGCGCCCTGCGCGCCCACAGCGCCGCCACCGCCACCGACACATCCCGCGCCTTCCGCGGCCCCGCCGCGCGGCACGGTTCGTCGGGCGGCGGGGTGCGGGTCAAGGCCGTGTGCGACTGCGGGCGCAACGTCCGGGTCGTACCGTCCGTACTGGCCCAGGCGCCGATCATGTGCGGGGCCTGCGGGAAGCCGTTCCGTATCCCGGACAAGGAGAAGGAGGCGGTCGGGGTGGGCTGAGGCGC
>NZ_JAKMAY010000300.1:0-6463 GCF_022015835.1 Streptomyces sp. ICN903
GGGTCGATGCGGCGCAGGATACGGCGCAGAGAGCGGGCGGGGTCGCTGCCAGCGGGGAGCTGGGCGAGACGGGTGCGCAGCCGGCGGACGAGGCCGACGGGGACGGAGTACGTGTCCGCGGCCGTGCCGCTCAGCAGGCGGTCGGTGGTGTTGGCGCACCAGTACATGAGGAACGGCAGTTCCTCGCGGGCGGTGGCGTCCAGCAGGGGCTCCAGCTTCGCCGGGTCCGGCTCGACGTAGAGGCGGGCGAGGGCGGCCAGGCGCTCGCCGGGCTCGTCGGAGGCCAGCATGGCGTCGGTGTCGAAGCCGGGCACGTGCGGCACCACCTTCAGCATCTCGCCGAAGATCCGCTCCTGGCGTGCGGTGCGCAGGGAACCGCTCGGCATCCGCTCGCGCACCTCCGCGTACTCGGTGACGAGCCGTTCGAGGGCGCCGACCGCCCACGAGGCGTCACCCCGCGCCTCGTCCCGGCCTTCCGGGTCGGGGCTGTTGGCCGCGGCGAGGGCCACGCGGGCGGTCGCCGCGGCCCCGTCCACCTGCTGGTCCAGGCGCGTGGCGCGTTCCTCCGCCGCGCCGATGCGCTCCTCCAGCCGCCGGTACTCCAGCCGCGCGCCGCCCGGCAGTTCGATGCTGTGGAACAGATCACCCATCCACGGCACCAGCGCGATCACGAGCAGTGCGACCGCCGTGCTGTCGATGCTCAGACCGGGAAACAGCACATGGACCAGCGCCAGCGCCGTCGCCACGCAGGTGACGGCCGCCCCCGTCCAGCGCCGGCGGCGCACGAGGCCGCGCTCGGTGTCCTCTTCGTCACTCCCCCTGGGCATGGCGTCCAGGATGGCAGGGCGCTCCTGCCCCTGTCAGGCGTCCCGGGAACCCTCGCGGGAACGGTCCTGGGGGTACCAGCGCAGTTCGACGGTGTTGCCGTCCGGGTCGAGGATGTAGACGGACTGGGCGGTGCCGCGCGCGCCGAAGCGGGGGCCGGGGCCGTCCACCACGGTGAGGGCGCCGGAGTCCACGACCTCCTGCCAGTCCAGCGGTTCGACGACCAGGCAGATGTGGTCCACGTTGGAGCCGTCGCGTGGGCCGACGACCAGGTCGATGATGGTCGTGTCGCTCACCCGCACCGACGGGAACGGCGCCTTCCCGGCGCGCCACTCCTCCACGCGCACCGGTTCCAGGCCCAGCGGGCCACAGTAGAAGTCGAGGGACCGTTCGACGTCCTCGACGTTGAGCACCAGGTGATCGAAGGCGATGACGCGCACGGCGGTCTCCTCAACGGGCTTGTAGGGAAGTGCGGTTGGCGGTCACGGGCTTCCGCCACGCTATCCGCCGGGAGCGCGGCGGGCATCGGCCGCCGGTCCTGCTCCCCCGGGACGAGGGGTCCGGCCGGGCGACGTAAGCCGGGCGGCGTACGGTGCGCGGTTCACGTCTCCGGATCGGAGGGCGCCCGGCGGCGCAGCGCCGACTTGACCGTGTCGACCACGAGCCGGGCCGCGACGCCCACCAGCAGCAGGCCGCCGGTCATCTGGACCATCACGATGATCCGGGCCGGCTGGGAGCGTGCGGTGATGTCGCCGTATCCGACGGTGGCGAACGTCGTGAGCGCGAAGTACAGGGCGTCGGTGCGGGTGAGGGGCTCGTTGAAGCTGCCCGGCTCGGCCCTCTCCAGGAGGTGGTAGACGGTCGCGAAGAGCAGCAGGAACAGCAGCAGCACGCTCACCAGTGCCTCGGCCGCCCGCAGGATCGGGCGGGGGGAGTGCTCGATCTCGCGGATCTCCCAGAGGAACAGGGCGAGGACGGCGAGCAGTCCCAGGACGAGGATGACAGCCGTGCCGCCGGTGAACTCCTTGTCCACGGGGAGCAGGTAGTACGCGGTCAGGAGTGCGGCGGTGATGAGGGCCAGCCGCACCGCCGCGATCACCGCGGGCACGCCGTGGGCGGAGCGGGCGTCGCGGACGCCCTCCCAGCTGTCCGGGGGCGGCCGGTGGGGCGGGTCGGGTGGCGGCATGCGCGTCTCCCGGTGGTTCGATCGCGGCCCGCGAGGGCTTCGGCGGGCAGGCGGCAGCATAGGTTTACGCCGGGCGGTTCCCGCCCACCGGCGCGGCCGGTCACCCGATCGGCATGGAGCGGCCTTCCTGGAAGCGGAGGCCGCGGCGGGGGCGGTCCGACGGCTCGATCGTCGGCCCGCCCCCGCCGACCGAGCCCGTCGACGTCGTCCGGCATGGCGGCGATCGCTTCGGGAGATTGGGAAGACGGTGATGATGGAAACCGACCGGACCGTGCTCTCGGCCTCGGACGTACGTTACGAGATCGCGGGCCGCTTACTGCTCGACGGGCTGGACCTCTGCGTCGGGGCCGGCGAGTCGGTGGCGATCACCGGCCCGAGCGGCAGCGGCAAGAGCACCCTGCTGATGTGCCTGCTGGGTCTGGTCAGGCCGCAGGGCGGGCGGATCACGGTGGCCGGGACCGACATCACACGGCTGCGCGAGCGCGCGCTGAACCGGCACCGGCGGGACCACATCGGCGTGGTCTTCCAGTTCGGCGAGCTCCTTCCGGAACTCACCCCGCTGGAGAACACCGCCCTCGCGGCGCTGTTGTCCGGGACCTCCCGGCGCAAGGCATACGCGGACGCCGAGGATCTGCTGACCACGCTGGGCGTACCGCTGAACGGCACCCCGACGGCGGAGCTGTCCGGCGGTGAGCGGCAGCGCACCGCGGTGGCTCGTGCGCTGATCAACCGGCCGTCCCTGGTCCTGGCCGACGAACCGACCGGAGCGCTGGACGGCAGCACGAGGGACGAGGTGACACGGATGCTCTTCTCGGTCCCGCGGCAGTGGGGTTGCGGTCTCGTCGTCGTCACCCACGATCCCGCCGTCGCGGGGCGCGCGGACCGGCACCTGCATCTGGGCCAGGGGCGCCTCGGCGGCGCCGGCGCCGTGCTTCCCGGTACCGGAGCCCCGGCCGGGGGAACAGCCCGGTGAACACACTCGCCACCTACACGCGCCTGTTCGCGGTGGGCCGAGCCGCGGGCCGCGGTTCGGCGGGGCGGGGCCTGCGCTTCACCTCCCTGCTGTGCGCGACGTTCGCCCTGGCCCTCACCGGGGCCGTGCTGATCGCCGGATTCGCCGTCTACGACGGCCGCGAGCTGCGCGGTTCCGCCCGCGCACCGCAGTACATCGGCGTGGAGGAGCCCGATCAGGCCCCCCTGCTCGTGCAGGTCGCCTACGACGACGTGGGCGGCGTCCAGCGGTCCGTCGTCTTCCTCGACCCCCGCGGCGACGCCGTCGCCCCGCCCCCGGGTGTGGAGCGGTGGCCCGCGCCCGGCGAGGTGGTGCTCTCCGAGGCGCTGCGGGCGGACCTCCTCCGGGAGGGCTCTCCCGACAGGTACGGGAAGCCGGCCGGTTCCATCTCCGAGTCCGGGCTCGAGGTGCCGGGGGAGCGGCTGGCGTACGTGCGCCCCGTGCCCGGTCTCATCGATCCGGGCAACATGACCACCGCGGCGGGGTTCGGCTCCGACGAGCGGTCCGTCTACGGCGACCGGGCGACTGTTCCGCCGCTGTCCGCGTTCATCTCCCTGGTGGTGGGGATGCTGCTGTTCCCCGCGGTCGTCCTCGTCGTCGTCGCGGCCCGCTCGGGCGCCGCGGGACGGGACCGCCGGGTCGCGCTGCTGCGTGCCCTTGGCGCGGGGGCGCGTGCCCGGGCCGTGGTGAACGCCGGTGAGGCGGCTCTTCCCGTGGCGCTCGGCGCGGTCGCGGCGGCCGCCGTCGTCGGCCTCGCGCTGCCGTCCAACCTGACCGTTCCCGTCGTGGACTTCGTCCTGCCCGCCGCCGACCTGCGTCGCTGGGCCCCCCTGCTCTTCTCGGCGGTCCTCGCCGCGGCCCTGGCCGTACTGGCGGCCGTGACGCTGCTGCACCGCACCGACCGGGCGGGGCAGGGCACCCGCCCCCGGGCCCGCGGCCGCTTCACCTCCCGCCGGTTGGCCTGGTTGTGCCCGGTGTTCCTGCTCGTCGCCACACGCGGCCCGGACCTGCTGGCGGGCGGCGGCTCGCTGTGGTTCCTCGTCTACGCCGCCGGCGTGGTGGGGACACTCGCCACCCTGCCCGCACTGGTCGCCGCCGCCGTCTCGGCGCTCGGACGCCTGCTGGTCCGCACGGGCAACCGGTACGGCCGCCCCGGGGCGCTGATCGCCGGCCGCCGGGCGGTCGCCCAGCCGGGGGTCACCGCCCGGCTGGTGGCCAGCGTGGTGGTCGCCATCGGCCTGGTCACCCAGATCCAGTTGAACACCAGCCTGCTCGACGACGCGATGATCGCCGCCAAGGCCACGCACGAGCGGATCGGCGACTCCATGCTCACCGTGAGCTCGGCCGCCGACCGGGAACAGAACGGGGCTTTCCTGCGCGCCCTGCCCGAGGGGGCCCACGGGCTCGCCATGGAGGTCGCGCACTCCGACGGCCGCTCGCTCGGCCTCTACGGCGACTGCGCCGCACTGCGGGCGCTGGACGCCCCCTGCGGCACGAGCACCGCCGACCCGGCCGACCCGCGTGTGCGGGAGCTGGCCGCCTGGTTCGGCGGCGACGCGGCGGACGTGGTCCTGCACCGTGCCGACCCGACGGAACGGCTGACCCGGGACGCCGAGCGGCTCCTGGTCATCAGCGGCAGCGGTGACCTGGCGGTCGGTGAGGTGAAGGAAGCCGCCTTCCGGGAACTGCCCGCCCCCCAGGTCATGGTGGTCGCCGGGGAGTGGCTGTTCGGAGCCGCCGAACTCCAGAAGCCCGCCGCCTGGACCCTGTTCCTCGGCATCGTCGGAGTGGGCCTGCTCGCCTTCGCCGCGGCCGCGAACAACCTGGGCGACTTCCTGCGCTTCGGCCACACCCTCGCCCCCCTGAGCGTGCTGGTCAGCCACCGCGGCGTCTTCTACGCCGCCGCCGTATGGGCCATCCTGGTGCCGCTGGCCGCGGCCGGTGCCCTCGGTGTCCTGGTCTCACTGTGGCTCGCCGCCCCGATGACGGCGAAGGGCGCGGTCCTCACCTGGGCCTTCCTGGCCTCGCTCCTGGTCCTCGCCCAGGCTCTCGCCGTCCTCTTCTGGTTCTGGGGCTCCCGTTCCGCCGCCGTCCAGGCCGTCCGCTGGCGCCCCACCGCCGACTGACCTGTGGCACGGCGCCCCGGCCGGCCCGCCGCCGGGCCGGCCGGGGCGTCAGGGGCGGACCGACACCGTCCAGCCGCTTTTGTAGGTGTCCGGGACCGGGTGGCGCGGCCAGTCGCGCGCCCAGGGCGGCGGGTCCGCCCGGCGCATGACCACCGCGTCGGACCGCTCGGGGGCGCGCGGGTCCGTTCTGACGCAGCCCGCGGCGTGCGCGACGGGGATCGCCGAGTCATTGCCCGTGACCGCGCACGGGGCGCGTACGCCGTGCGCGTGGAGCACCGCCGCGATGCGCCGCCAGTCCTCGCGCGCCTGCTCCTGGATGCCCGCGTGGGTGTGCGCCAGACCGGCCTGGACGGCCAGGTGGCCCGCCAGCACCACGGTGAGGAGGACGGCCACCGGAACCGAGCGGCGGGCCCGGTCGGCGATGCGGAGCAGGCCGAGGGCGGCGGGTACGGCCAGCAGTGCGTAGCCGGGCAACAGGAAGCGCGGCGCGGCGTAGGGCAGCAGGAAGAAGTACTGCACCGTGAGCGAGCCGGCCGTGACCGCGGCCAGCCACAGCGGCGCCGCGTCCCCCGTGCCCGCCATGCCCCACGGCGTGCGGGTGCGGCGGGCCGCGATCAGCCCCAGTGCGGCGAGCAGCGCCAGCAGCGGCCACCAGGCGGCCGCCGCCCACCCCACGCCGTCGCCCGCGCAGGGGCGGCACAGCAGCGGGCCGTCCAGCGAGGTGAGGTGGTCGGCCACCGACAGCACCGGCCGCATGCCGCCCTGGACCTCGCTCGCCTCGGCGAGCCGCTGCGCCACCCCGCCGAACCGCAGCCGCGCCTCCACCAGCCACGGCAGCGCGCCCGCCGCGACGCCCGCGGCGACGGCCAGGACCCTGCCCCGGCCGCGCCAGGCGGGCACCGCGACGGCGGCCAGCAGCAGGGGGGCCGCGGCGGCCGCGCCCTCGTTGGGCCGCATCAGGGTCGCCACGGCCAGCCCGGCGGCCAGCCCGGCGTACCGCGCGCCGCGGCCGGGTCCGCGTCCCGCGAAGCAGCCCGCCGCCGCGAGCGCGCCCATCGCCGTGTAGTGGTTGGGCATGGCGGCGCCCGCGTAGAACAGCGCCGTCCACAGCGAGCCGTACAGCGCCGCCGCCACCCACACCGCCGACGGCCGGGGCACCACCCGCAGCCAGGGGCGGAAGCCCATGTAGAGCGCGGCGCTCGACAGCGCCAGCAGCCAGAGGCGCAGCAGTACGACCGAGTCGCTCCAGGAGGCGACCGGGGACAGCAGCAGTGGTACGCCGCGGGTGCGCGGGGCGCTGAAGGGGGTCGGGGG
>NZ_JAKMAY010000301.1:0-6394 GCF_022015835.1 Streptomyces sp. ICN903
GACGGGGGGAGTGGAGGCGGTGTCCGGCATCCGGGAGGCTCCGGGCGTGCCGCCGGGGCCGCCCCCGGGCAGGAACGGAACCCCGCCGGAGGCCACCGCGACCCCGCTGCCGAGTACGGCGGCCGCGACCACACCGAGCGCACCCGTACGGGTGCGGCCCAGACGCCGTGTCAGCCGGGCCAGACGGCCCCGCAGGCCGGCGGCCGCCCCGGTGGCGGCGGCCGCCCGCTCCTCGCGGGCCGCCCGGAAGGCGGCCAGGGCCTCCTCCTCGCCCTTGAGCACACCGGAGCCCGGCGGCGCCGGCGGCACCGCGGCGTTGAGGACGGCCGCGAGGGCGCGCAGGCTGTCGTCCGACGGCGGGTCGCCGGAGCCCCGCGGACCGGAGCCGGGCCGGGAGCCCTCCGCGATCAGACGGCGCAGCGCGGCCTCGGTCACACGGGCGCCTTCCTCCCCGTCCCGCATCGGTTCGTTCACCTCCGTACCGCCGTTGCCTCGGGCCGTTCCACCAGCCGGGCCAGTTGCTTCAGACCGCGTGACAGGGCCATCGCCACCGCCCCCGGCCGCTTGCCGAGGATCTCGGCCGTGCTCTTCGTGTCCAGGTCCAGAACCACTCTCAGAAGTACCGCCTCGGCCTGCGGAACGGGCAGAGTGCCGATGAGAGAGACGATCTCACGTGTCGACAGCTTCGCCCCGGCCACCTCCGCGGTGTCCGGGGCGGCCTCCCCGCCGGGGGCGCCGGACGCGCGCGGTTCGGGCAGCTCGTCGGTCGGTACGGTGATCTCCTGCAGACGCCTCCTCCTGCGACGCAGGACGTCGCGGGCCCGGTTCCGTGTGACGGCGAGGGCGAAGCGGCGGAAGGAGGCGCCGTCCCCCTCGAAGCTCAGTACGTCCCGGGCTATCTGTAACCACGTCTCGGCCACGACGTCCTCCGCGTCCTGGCCGACGATGACGGCCGCGTAGCGCAGGAGTTCGGGGTTGAGGCGGCGGTAGACGGCGCGGAAGGCGGCCTCGTCGCCCCGCCGCACACCGAGAACCGCAGCGTTCAGATCCCCGGTGTGCTCCGGGTGGAGCCGGTTGCCGCCATCCGCCGCATCACTCACGGACGGGATCCTTCCACGCTCCCGCGCGGCGCGTCGACACGGCGGCTTCACACGGGCTCAGCCCGTGCGGATCCGGTGCGGATCCGGTACGGGGGTGAAGGCGAACACCCCTGCCCCGCCCGGGAGAAGGCGGAAGGGACCGGACGGGGTTCCCCGTCCGGTCCCTCTCCGTTCTCCGCCGCGGGCTGTCCGGCGGCCGCCGTTCAGCGGCGGCCGCCGCCCGCTCGCTCAGGGAGCCAGCGGGTAGCCCAGCCAGGCGCCCGGGGGCGTGCCCATGGCCGAGCGGCTGTAGTAGACGGCGCCCGAGGTGGAGACGCCCCGGCTGCCGGCGTCGAACTGGAGGATCGTCCCGTCGAAGGAGTTCTCCCCCGGAGCGCCGACGGCCAGGTCCGCCCGTCCCCAGCCGGACATGTCGGCGAGCAGGACGCCCGCCCCGAGCCGGTCGTCGGTCTCGGAGACCCCGCGGACACCCGAGGTGTCCTGGTGCAGGCTCATGGCACCGGAGGAGCTCAGCCCCGAGGAGGTGCCGTACAGCAGGATCGACATGCCCGCGTTCTTGCGGCCGGCGCCGTCGCGGGTGAGGTCCTCGAAGGGCAGGCCGGCGAGGACGTCGGCGTGCCCGTCGCCGTCGACGTCGCCCGCCGAGACCGACCAGCCCATCGCGTCGCCGGCCTCGGCGCCTCCCGGGACGCCGGAGGTGTCCTGGTGGAACACCTTCCGGCCGGTGGTGGTCGGCCCGTCGGGCGAACCGGGCAGCACGGTGATCTGGCCGCCGCTGTGGGCGCCGGACTCGGCCGTGTACGGCTGACCGACGATCAGGTCCGCGTAAGCGTCGCCGTCGATGTCGGCCGCTGCGACCGAACGGCCGCCCTTGACGGACGACATGCCCACGTAGGTCAGGCCGTCGGCCGACCCGTTGAGGAGCGTGAGCCGGCCGGTGCCGCCGGAGTCCCGGTGGTTGAGCACCACGTCGGTGTAGCCGTCGCGGTTGAAGTCGCCGGTGGTGGAGGCCAGGGAGTCGATGGTGCCGGTGGTGCCGGTCCTCAGGGTGCCCTTGCGCACGGTGCCGCCGGCGATGTCGAACGCCCACCACTTGGCCGGGCCGCGGGTGGAGGCGGTGAAGACGTCGGCGGTGCCGTCGCTGTCGAAGTCGCCGACGGCGACGGTCGAGCCGAACCGGGCCCCGTCGGTGCGGTCCGCGTCGGCCGCCTCCAGCCACTTGGCCTTGGTGAAGCCGGGACCGTACAGGACGGTCACCGCGCCGGAGTCGGTGTTGCCCACCGTGTCGTCCTCGCCGGGCGCGCCGACCGCCAGGTCCGCGTGTCCGTCGCCGTTGACGTCGCCGTACGCGACCGCCGAGCCCCAGCTGTCACCGGTCTCGGAGGCGCCGGGGACGCCCGGGCTGGACTGGGAGAGGGTGATCCTGGCGGAGGCCACCGGGCCGTCCACGCCGCCGGGCGCCACGCTGACGGTGCCGGCCTTGGACTTGCCGCCCACGGCGGCGCGGGGGGTGCCCACGGCCATGTCGCCCATGCCGTCGCGGTTGAAGTCGGCGGTGGGAGTCGCGGAGCTCGCGGCCGGGCTCGCGGCGAAGCGCCGGATCTCCGGCAGCTCCTCGTACAGCGTCTGGCCCGGGCAGGCGGTGTTGTAGCCGTCGCGGTGACCGGAGATGGTGCGCAGGGTGGCCTGCTCACCCTCCTTCCACACGCCGGTGTTCCCCATGGCGGTGAGCGTCACCCTGCCGGTGGGGTCCACGCCGTACTGGCCGAGCTTCCAGGCGGCGATCCTGGCGACGGCGCCGGTCACGTCGGGGGTGGGCACGTCGCCCGCGGCGTAGTTGCCGATCACCGCGATGCCGGTGGAGTAGCTGTTGAAGCCGTAGGTGTGCGCGCCCACCACGGGCAGGTCGACGCCGCCGTGCCGGCCCTCGAAGATCGTGCCGCACTTGTCGACCAGGAAGTTGTAGCCCAGGTCGTTCCAGCCGTTGCTCTTGACGTGGAACGTCATCAGCGACCGCACGATCGCGGCCGAGTCGGAGCAGGTGTAGTTGATGTCCTCGAGCGCCGTGTGGTGGACGAAGGCCGCCTGGATGCCGTCCTCCAGGTACGCCGACGGCTCCTCGACCATGGACTCGTCCGCACCCCAGGCGGCGCGCGAGACGATCGGCGGCCGGGTGACCGTGGACTCGGGCGCGGTCGGCACGGTCGGGGTCGGCGACGGGCCGGCCGTCGGGCTCCCGGAGGCGCCCGGCTCGGTGGGCTCCGTCCCGGTGGGAGTGGGCTCGGTGGTGCCCGGAGCGGTGGACTCCGTCCCGGTGGCCGCCGGTTCGGTGGGCTCCGGTTCGGCGGGCGAGGCCGAGGTGGCGCCGGCCGGGTCGCTCGCGGTGGCGGTGGGCGCCGGGTCCTCGGCGACGTAGGCGGCGGGCCGCATGCCCGTGTCCACGGCCGTCTCGAAGGCCGCCGGGCCGAGGTCGGCCGCGTTCGCCTCCTTCGCCTCGCGCGGCGTCACGCCCGGGTCGACCAGGTCCAGCCGCATCCCGGCGGGGAACTCGTCACTGGTCTGCCCGTCGGCGGAGACCACCCGGGCCTCGACGCCGTCGGAGGGGCCGACCCAGCGGGGCGCGGTCGCGCCGCGGGCCGTGGCCTCCCGGCCCTCCTCGCCCTCGGGGACGTGGATGTCCAGGTCCAGTTCCTGCCACGGCGTCCACTGGCCGGTCTCGACGTCGCGGGTGCGGACCTCGGCCCGGCCGCCGATCTCCGCGGTCGCCCGGGGCCAGGAGATGCCCAGCAGGCTGAACGGCTTGGTGTCGCGGCGGGTCACGCCGCTGTGCCCCTCGCCCCTGGTCTTCAGGCTCACGGAGTACACCTTGACCGGCGACGCGGTCACGGGGTTCCCCCTGTCCTCGGGCGGATTGGCCACGGCGACGGTCACCACACCGGCTCCGCCCACCGCGACGGCACCCAGGGTCAGCCAGGTCCGCCTCCTCAGACTCAATGTTCTGCGCGCTCGTGTTCTTCGCGGACTCAAGTGTCCCGCCCCTTGTCGTCTGGATCGTTCGTCCGGAGACTCGCTCGCCCCGCGTCCGTCACGGGGCCCATCGGTAGGCGCTCACCGTAGAGGAAACGTCACTCCGGGGGAGAGGCAGGTACTCAACCGTTACAGGGTGGCCCGTGGCCGGGTTGGGGTGCGAAGACGGCCGGGGTCGCCACCCCCCACAGGAGAGACCCCGGCCGTCGTCGAGCACGGACCGCCGCGCCGAGCGAGGTCCGTCAAACCCATCAGCGCCGGGAGGCCGAAAACTGTTACTCCCTCCGCTCGCCCTCTTCCCCCACACTCCCTCCGCCCCTTCTCCGCCACCCATGCCCGCGGCCTCCCCGCCGTCTTCAACTCGGTAACTACCGACCCGTCCGCATGGACGGGAGCGCACACTAGGTCGTAGCGTTCTGCTTCGCATAGACGCAGATCGAAGCATCACGGCGGGACCGGGCCCGGCCAGGGGCGCGGGCGAGCGCTACATCGCGAAGTGGGGCAGGACTAAGGCGTGCAGGGGGAAGACGCGGAACTCACCGCAGCGGTGCGGGCGGCGCGCGAGGGGGACGAATGCGCCTTCCGTACCGTCTACCGCGCCGTGCATCCCCGCCTGCTGGGATACGTGCGGACGCTGGTTCCGGACGCGGACGCGGAGGACGTCGCCTCCGAGGCGTGGCTGCAGATCGCCCGGGACATCGACCGGTTCGACGGGGACGCCGACCGCTTCCGCGGCTGGACGGCGCGGATCGCCCGCAACCGCGCGCTCGACCACATCCGGGCGAGGGGGCGGCGGCCCGTCTCCAGCCCGGTCGACGACGACAACGAACTGGCGGTGCTGCCCGCCGGGTCCGACACCTTCGACGAGGCCCTGGAGTCGATCGGCACCGGGCACACCATGGCCCTGATCTCCCGGCTGCCGCGCGACCAGGCCGAGGCCGTCGTGCTCCGGGTGGTCGTCGGCCTCGACGCCAAGGGGGCCGCACAGGTGCTGGGCAAGAGGCCGGGCGCGGTGCGCACCGCCGCGCACCGGGGCCTGCGCAAGCTCGCGGAACTGCTGGAGGGGGAGGAAGGGGCCGGTGACGGGGTGCCCGCACCCAGGGCCGGAACCGCACGGAGTGTGACGGAAAAGGCCCGACGGACGCTGAGGGAAACGTGAGGGCCGACGACCGGTACAGCTGGCTGGACGAGGAGGCCGCGGAGCGTCTGCTGCGCGGCCGGTCGGCCCACCCCTCGCCGTACGCGGACGAACCGGGCGCACCGGCGCTGGCCGAGGCGCTCGACAGACTCGCCGCCGTCCCCGCGACCGCTGCCGCCACAGCGGGCCGCGCCGCCGTGCCCGGCGCGCGTGACGACGGTGAGCTGCCCGGGGAGGCCGCCGCGCTGGCGGCCTTCCGGGCGGCCCGCGCACGGCCCGGGGCGGGGGCCGGCGCCGGCGGACGCCGGAGCCGGCTGCGGTCGCTCGGCCGCCCCCTGCGGGTGGGCGTCGCCGGGCTGGCGCTCGGCGGGGTGCTCGGCGGGGTCGCCATCGCGGCCGGCAGCGGAATGCTGCCCGCGCCGTTCGGGGGAGGGAACGGCTCGCCCGCCCCGTCGGCGAGTGTGTCCACCGAGCCGGACGGGCTCCTCCCGCCGCCGACCGGCACCGCCGACTCCCTCTCCGGCCGGCCGGGGAAGGACGGCGGAGGGGAGCACGGCGCGGGAGAGGGCGAGGGACGCGGCGGCCAGGGAGCCCCGGGCGAAGGCGATCCGGCCGGCACCGGCCCCGGCGCCGGCCCCGGCGGGCGGTCGGCGGAGACCGGCTCGCCGGCTCCGGGAACGGGCGGTGCGGGCGACCGGGCCGGAAACGCCGGCTCCGGACAACCCCAGGTGGAAGCGCGTCTGCGGGCACTGTGCGAGAAGCTGCTGGGCGGTGAGCTGGGCCGGCGGGAACGCGCCGAACTGGAGCGGGCCGCGGGAGGCCCGGAGAGGGTGGACGGCTACTGCGGCCGTTCCGGTGCTGCGGCCGGCGGCGCCTCGGGCGGGTCGCCCGGCGGCTCCTCCGGCGGCTCCTCGGGCGGGTCGTCCGGCGGGTCGTCCGGCGGCTCCTCCGGTACGGGCGGTTCCGAGCGCCCCGCCACGGACGGCGGCCAGGGCGGCACCGGGGACGGCACCGAGGGCGGGGACGCCGTCCCCGAGGAGAGCGGCGACACGCTGCCCGACACCGAGGGCGGGGACACCTTCCCCGCCGGGAACGGGACGACCGACCCCACGGCCCCCGGCGGTCCCGC
>NZ_JAKMAY010000302.1:0-6386 GCF_022015835.1 Streptomyces sp. ICN903
CGGTGTCCCCGGTGTCCCCCGCCGTCCCGGTCCGTCTCCGCCGGAGCCCGGGCGCACCTCCATGGCCCATCCGCACGCGTACTCCCCCCGCCCGGTGGTTAGGCTCCGAAGGGTGAGCAGGCTGCATGTGGTGACCGGCAAGGGCGGGACCGGAAAGACGACGGTCGCCGCCGCACTCGCGCTCGCTCTCGCCGAGGAGGGCAAACGCACGCTCCTGGTGGAGGTCGAGGGGCGGCAGGGCATCGCCCAGCTCTTCGAGACCGAGGCGCTGCCGTACGAGGAGCGGAAGATCGCCGTCGGGCCGGGCGGCGGCGAGGTGTACGCGCTGGCCGTCGACGCGGAGAAGGCGCTGCTGGACTACCTGCAGATGTTCTACAAGCTCGGCGGCGCGGGGCGTGCCCTGAAGCGGCTCGGCGCGATCGACTTCGCCACCACCATCGCACCCGGCGTGCGCGACGTCCTGCTCACCGGCAAGGTCTGCGAGGCGGTGCGCCGCCGCACCCGCGGCGGCGGCTTCGTCTACGACGCGGTGGTCATGGACGCGCCGCCCACCGGCCGGATAACCCGCTTCCTCGGCGTCAACGACCAGGTGGCCGGGCTGGCCCGGGTCGGCCCGATCCACAACCAGGCCCAGGCCGTGATGCGGGTGCTCAAGTCCTCCGAGACCGCCGTGCACCTGGTGACCCTGCTGGAGGAGATGCCCGTCCAGGAGACCGTGGACGGGGTCGCCGAACTGCGCGCCACCGGGCTGCCGGTCGGCGGCGTGTTCGTCAACATGACGCGGCCGGCGGTACTGGACCGGACGGCGGTGCGGGCCGCGCAGGAGTCCCGCACCGAGCTCGCCAAGGCGCTGTCCCGGGCGGGTCTGGGCGGCGCCCGGCGCGGCGGCAAGGCCGAGCAGCTGATCGACCCGCTGCTGCGCCAGGCCCACGAGCACGCCGAGCGGCTGGCGCTGGAGGGCGAGTTGCGATCGGAGATAGCCGGGCTGGAACTGCCCGCGTACGAACTGGAGCTGCTGGCCGAGGGCGCCGACCTGCCCGGCGTCTACCTGCTCGCCGGCGAGCTGCGCGAACAGCTGCTTGAACAGGGGGTCGCCAGGTGACGGCACGGACGGCCGAATCGGGTGCGGTACAGACGCAGACGCACGGACAGGCTCCCGGGCTGGGCACGCTTCCGGTGCTGGACGTCGACGCGCTGATCGACGACCCCGGCACCCGGATCGTGGTCTGCTGCGGCGCGGGCGGCGTGGGCAAGACGACGACGGCCGCGGCCCTGGGCGTACGCGCGGCCGAGCGCGGCCGGAAGGTCGTCGTCCTCACCATCGACCCGGCCCGCCGGCTGGCCCAGTCGATGGGCCTGACCGAGCTGGACAACACCCCGCGCCGGGTCGATGGCGTCGACGGCGCGCCGGGCGGCGAACTGCACGCGATGATGCTCGACATGAAGCGGACCTTCGACGAGATCGTCGAGGCCCACACCGACCCCGAGCGGGCCCGCGCGATCCTGGAGAACCCCTTCTACCAGTCGCTGTCGGCCGGCTTCGCGGGGACGCAGGAGTACATGGCCATGGAGAAGCTCGGCCAGCTCCGCGCGGGCGACGAGTGGGACCTGATCATCGTGGACACCCCGCCGAGCCGTTCCGCACTGGACTTCCTGGACGCGCCCAAGCGCCTGGGGTCGTTCCTGGACGGGCGGTTCATCAGGCTGCTGACAGCTCCGGCGAAGGCAGGCGGCCGGGCGGGCCTGAAGTTCGTGAACCTGGGCGTGTCCGGGCTGTCGGTGTTCACCGGACTGCTCAACAAGCTGCTGGGCACGGGGCTGCTGCGCGACATGCAGACGTTCGTGGCGGCGATGGACACGATGTTCGGCGGCTTCCGCACCCGCGCCGACGCCACGTACCGGCTGCTCCAGGCGCCGGGCACGGCGTTCCTGGTGGTGGCGGCCCCGGAGCGCGACGCGCTGCGCGAGGCGGCGTACTTCGTCGAGCGGCTGGCCGCGGACCGGATGCCACTGGCGGGACTCGTGCTGAACCGGATGCACGGCAGCGAGGCGGCCCACCTCAGCGCGGAGCGGGCGCTGGCGGCCGCGGAGAACCTCGAGGAGGACGGCATCGTCGATCCCCCCGACGGGAAGGAGGGCGACGAGCTGTCCACCCCGGACTCCGGGGACGACTCCGGCGACGGCTCCGGCGGCCTCCCCGAGGACTCCCCCTCGGCTCCCGCCACGGCCGAGCGGCTGGCCGCGGGCATGCTGAGGCTGCACGCGGAGCGGATGCACGTCCTGGCGCGCGAGCGGCGCACGCGCGACCGCTTCGCCGCGCTGCACCCGGAGGTGCCGGTGGCCGAGGTCGCCGCGCTGCCGGGCGATGTGCACGACCTGGAGGGGCTGCGGGCGATCGGCGGGCGCCTGGCGGAGCAGCCCGGCGTCGAGCCCGCCTAGGCGTGCTGTTCGGACAGGTTGGTGACACGGCCGGCCTGCCGGCCCAGCGTTCCGCGCGCCGGCGCCCTGGGCGCCTCCGCCGGGCCCTGCTGGGGCCCGGAGAACGGTTTCAGCCCGCGGCGGCGTAGTCGCCGCTGTACCGCCGCGCGTCGTGCTCGCGCATCTCGACCTCCACGGGCAGCAGACCCGCACTGCGCTCGTACTCGGTGCGCGCGGTCTCCAGCAGCCGCCGCCAGGAGGTGACCGTCGGGCGGCGGCGCAGCAGCGCTCTCCGTTCCCGCTCGGTCATCCCGCCCCAGACGCCGAACTCCACACGGTTGTCCAGGGCGTCGGCCAGGCACTCGGTGCGCACCGGACATCCGGTGCAGACCGCCTTGGCGCGGTTCTGCGCCGCCCCTTGTACGAACAGTTCATCCGGATCCGCAGTGCGGCAGGCCGCCTGCGCGCTCCAGTCGGTAACCCAGCCCATGCCGGCGCCGTCCTCTCCCGAATCGAGGCTCCCCCACGGCGGCAGACGGCATATTCACCGCTGCCAGGGCAGGACGTTACGGAAGGTGGCCAGGGTGCAACACCCCCGACGGGCCCAATCTTGAATGGCCCGAACGGACTATGCGTGCGTGGCAGATCACCCAACGGAGTGACTGAAGAACGATCTCGACCCATCGCCCGAAAACAGACATCCGGCGCATATCCCAAGAGGTCGAGACCGGACGTTCCCTGACACTGGATTGCAATTCGGTCACATCTCAACACCCGATGGAGTGAACCGCGAGTTGACAAGGAACCGAACGACCGTGTCAGACGTGATACAGCGTAGGCGAACACACGCACACCTGTCCGGCGATTGAGAACGTAGGCTGCCCTCATGCCAAACAAGCGCTCGGGTGGCGGGCTGTCCGGGACCCAACAGGCCGCCAAGCTCCTCGGCGTCAGCGTGCTCTCGGGAGCGGTGCTGGCGGGCATCGCGCTGCCCGTGGCCGGCGGCCTCGGGCTGGCCGCCAAGGGCACCGTCGAGAGCTTCGACGAGATCCCCATGGACTTCAAGCGCCCCCCGCTCAGCCAGAAGAACAGGATCCTCGACTCCGAGGGCAACCTGATCGCGACCGACTACTACCGCGACCGCACGGTGGTGCCGCTGAAGAAGATCAGCCCCACCATGCGGAAGGCGATCGTCGCGATCGAGGACTCCCGCTTCTACGAGCACGGCGCGATCGACCTCAAGAGCGTGATGCGCGCCCTGAACAGGAACGCGCAGCAGGGCGGGGTCGCCGAGGGCGGCTCCACCCTCACCCAGCAGTACGTCAAGAACGTCTTCGTGGAGCAGGCCGGCGACGACCAGGAGAAGGTCGCCGAGGCCACCCAGCAGACCATCGGCCGCAAGATCCAGGAACTGAAGTACGCGATCAGGATCGAGGAGGAGCTCAGCAAGGAGCAGATCCTCGAGAACTACCTCAACATCACGTTCTTCGGCCAGCAGGCTTACGGCATCGAGGCCGCGGCCCGGCGCTACTTCTCCAAGAACGCCGCCGACCTGGAGCTCCACGAGGCGGCGCTGCTGGCCGGGCTCGTCCAGTCCCCCACCTACTACGACCCCGTCAACTACCCCGACCGGGCGGTCAAGCGCCGCAACATCGTGCTCAACCGCATGGCCGAGACGGGCGCGGCCACCAAGGCGGACGTCGCGGCGGCCAAGAAGAAGGACCTGGGCCTCAAGGTCAGCAAGCCCAGGAGCGGCTGCATCACCGCCACCGACAAGGCGGGCTTCTTCTGCGACTACGTCCGCAAGGTCATTCTGACCGACCCCGCCTTCGGCAAGACCGAGGAGGAGCGCAAGGACCTCTGGAAGCGCGGCGGCCTGACGGTCCGCACCACGCTCTCGCCCAAGGCACAGAGGGCCGCCGCGGAGGCCGCCACCAGCAAGGTGTACAAGGACGACCCCGTGGCCGCCTCCGTCGTCCAGGTCGAGCCCGGCACCGGGAAGATCCTGTCGATGGCCCAGAGCCGCCCGTACGGCCTGGACCAGAGCAAGAACCAGACCCTGCTCAACCTCGCGGTCGACAACTCCATGGGCGGCAGCACCCACGGCTTCCAGGTCGGTTCCACCTTCAAGCCGATCATCGCCGCCGCCGCGATGGCCGACGGCATCAGCCCCGCGAGCACCTACAAGAGCGACTGGAAGACAGCCTTCGACCTGGGGGACTTCAAGGTCTGCGGCAACAAGCCCTACGGCAGCGGCAGCTGGGACGTGCAGAACGAGCTGGAGTCCGAGAAGGGCACCTGGGACATGACCGGCGCCCTCAGCAAGTCGATCAACACCTACTTCGTCGATCTGGGCCAGAAGGTCGGCCTGTGCGACGTCGTGGAGACGGCCGGGAAGATGGGGGTCCACCTCGGCAGCGGCAAGCCCGTCGAACAGAAGCCGGCGATGCTCCTGGGCGGACAGAACATCAGCCCCCTGACCATGGCCGCCGCGTACGCCACGTTCGCCGACCGCGGCACCTACTGCTCGCCGGTCGCGATCGAGAAGGTCACCGACGCCGATGGCAAGAAGCTCCCGGTCCCCAGGACCAAGTGCGAACGGGCGATGTCCGAGCACATCGCGGACTCCATCAACAAGATGCTCAAGGGCGTGGTGGAGGACGGCACCGGGACGCGGGCGGGCCTGACCGACCGCGACAACGCGGGCAAGACCGGTACGACGGACGGCCGCAAGGACGCCTGGTTCGTCGGCTACACCCCGAACCTCTCCACCGCCGTCTGGGTCGGCGATGACATCGGCGACCCGCAGGAGATGTACGACATCACCATCGGCGGCCAGTTCTACGCCAAGGTCTGCGGCGGCTGCCTGCCCGGTCCCATCTGGAAGACCGCGATGACCGGGGCACTGCAGGGCGAGCCCGTCGAGTCCTTCAACGATGTCCGGGTGCCGCGGGCCGACACCGGTGGCGAGAAGGACCGGGGCCGCGGCGGGGACGACGACAAGCCCGGCGACCGCCGTCCCGGCAACCCGTTCCCCGACATCTCCCTCCCGCCCGGCGTCATCGGCGGAGGCGGCAACGGGGGCCCCGGCGGGGGCGGAGGCGCCAGCACCATGGGCGGCACCACCGACGGCGCCACGGTCGGCACCTCCGTGGGTGGCGTGACGGGCGGTGGCACCGGCGGTGACACAGGCGGCGACAGCATCGGCGCCACCTCCACCACCGGGGGCTGGGACGCCGGCGGCGGCAACGGCACCAACGGCAACGGGGGTTGGCAGACCTCCGGCCAGGACGGCGGCTGGACCCCGCGGTAGCCGACGCGGCTCGCGCGGAGGACAAGCACATGGACACACCGGAGGGGCCCCGCACCGGGGCCCCTCCGCCGTTCCTCCGCCTGCCCGCGGACCTGTGGATCCGCGGGCCCGCGGTCAGCCCGCCAGGCGCTTCTTGACGGCTGCGGCCACCCGGCCGCCCTCCGCGCGTCCCGCCACCTTCGGGTTCACGATCTTCATCACGGCGCCCATGGCCCTCGGCCCCTCGGCCCCGGCCGCCCTGGCCTCCGCCACGGCCTCGGCCACCAGCGCGTCCAGTTCCTCGTCGGTGAGCTGCTTGGGCAGGTACTCGGCGAGCACCTCGCCCTCCGCGCGCTCCCGCTCGGCCTGCTCGGCGCGCCCGCCCTTGGCGAACGCGTCCGCCGCCTCGCGCCGCTTCTTGGCCTCACGGGTGATGATCTTCTCGACCTCGGCGTCGGACAGTTCACGGGCGCTCTCGCCCGCCACCTCCTCCTTCTGGATCGCGGTCAGCGTGAGGCGGAGGGTGGAGGAGCGCAGCTCGTCGCGCGCCCTGATCGCCGCGGTGAGGTCGTCCTGGAGCCGGGTCTTGAGCGTGGTCATGTCGGAAGTGTGCCAGGAGGTGGAGCCCGACGCCCACCGCATTGTGCCGCGCCGCCTCCGGCCCCCTCCCTCATCC
>NZ_JAKMAY010000303.1:0-6369 GCF_022015835.1 Streptomyces sp. ICN903
GCCCCGCCCCCGCGGACCGGCTGGCCGCCGCCGAGGCCCGCGCCGCCGCGCTCGCCGCCCGCGACCGGATCGCCCGCGAACTGCACGACTCCGTCGGCCACGCACTGAGCGCGGTGGCACTCCAGGCGGGCGCGGCCCGCACCGTACTCGGCCTCGACCCGGAGTTCGTCCGCCGGGCACTGACCGCCATCGAGGAGACCGCCCGGCACACCACCGGCGAACTCGACACCGTACTGGGCATGCTGCGCGAGGACGGCGAGACACCCTCGCGCACCCCGGCCGGACCGACCCTCGCCGAACTCGGCGCCCTGCTGGAGCGGACCCGCGCCGGCGGCACACCCGTGACCCTCACCACCGGCCCCGGCCCCTGGTGGGAGACGCCGGAACTCCTGCCCGAGGCGGTGTCCCGGGAGGCGTACCGCATCGTCCAGGAAGGCCTGTCCAACGCACTGCGCCACGCCGGCAGGGCACCCGTCACCCTCTCGCTCACCCTCCGCGACGAGGAACTGCTCATCACCATGGAGAACCCGCTGCACCCCCGAAGCGGCCCGCCCCGGAACCGCCCCGGCGGCGGCACCGGCCTGCGCGGCACGGCCGAACGGGCCGCCGCGCTCGGCGGCCGCGCCCAGGCCGGCCCACAGGACGGCAACTGGCGGCTGACCGTACACCTGCCCCTGGGAGGAGAACGGTGAACGACACCGGCACCGCCCCGCTGCGGATCGTCGTCGCCGACGACGAGATGCTGGTGCGCACCGCACTGCGGGCCATCCTCGGCGCACAGGACGGCATGGAGGTCACCGGCGAGGCCGCCACCGGCGCCGAAGCCGTCTCCACCGTCCGCGCCCTGCGCCCCGACGTGGTGCTGATGGACGTGCGCATGCCCGAACTCGACGGCATACGCGCCACCGAGCACCTGCTGGAGACCATGGGCGAGGACGCACCCCGGATCCTGGTGGTGACGACCTTCGAGAACGACTCCTACGTCTACGACGCCCTGCGCGCGGGCGCCGCGGGCTTCCTCCTCAAACGCTCGGCGGCCGAGGAACTGGTCGCGGCCGTACGGCTGGTGGCCCGCGGCGACTGCCTGCTGTTCCCCGCCGCCGTACGCTCCCTGGCCGCCCGCTACGCACCCCACCACCGCGGCCGGAGCCTGCGCACCCGGCTGACCGGACGCGAGGCGCAGGTGCTGCGGCTGATGGCACGCGGCCTGACCAACGCCGAGATCGCCGACCGGATGGCGGTGGGAGCGGCCACCGTCAAAACCCATGTGGCCGCGGTCCTCGCCAAACTCGGCGCACGCGACCGCACCCAGGCGGTCATCACCGCCTACGAGAGCGGCTTCGTCACCCCCGGCCCGCACTGATCCGGCCGGTGCCGCGCCCGGCCGGCACCGGCCGGGCGCGGCATCCGCCACGAGGGGCTCAGCCGACCGCGGGACGCCAGCCGCCCAGGTAGGCCGCGGGCCTGTGCTCGGCGGCCCCGGCCGCCGTCAGCCGCGGACGCTCGGCCGGATCGGCGACGACCGCGCCCGGCCCCCGGTTGGCCCACTCACGGAAGAAGAACCCCTGCCACGGGTACTGCTCCCGCATGTCGGCGTACGGCCGGGCCGCGTCGATCCCGTCGCCGAGCAGGCTCTCGCGCACCACCAGGCTCGGCCGGGCCGTCGGATCGCTGCTGGGCACCCAGGGCCGGGCCAGCTTGTACGCGCCGGCCGGCGCGGTGGTGGTGATCCGGCAGCGGTGGGCGAGGTAGCCGTACCGGGTGCCGGCGGCCGTCGACGGCGCGAAGACGAACCCGTACGGGGTGAAGTCCACGTCCCGGTCCAGGGTTCGCAGTTCGCAGCCGTGGAAGACCGCGGTCGCCCGGCCGAAGACGAAGTCCACGTCCCCCTCGACATAGCAGCGGTGGAACAACTGCCGTGCGGTGAGCGAGACATGCCGCGTGTCGGCGTACAGGGTGTCCTGGTGGCCCAGGAAGCGGCAGCGGTCGAACAGCGACCGGTCCCCCATCACCTTGATCGCCACCGCCTGCGTGCCGCTGGTGATCTCCGGATGGTCGGCGCGCAGCCAGTCGTTGGCGAAGGTGATCCGCCGGGCGGTGAAGCCGTCGGGCCGCGCGGTGACCGTGGCGCTGCCGGAGGTGCCGTAGGTCCCGGACCCGTCGGGTTTGGGGGTCCCCGCCGCGTTGTCGTGGACGATGACGGTGTCGCGGGGATCGCCGGTGCCGCCCAGCAGGGTCAGCCCGGTCTTGCTCTCCGGGATCTTCACCGTCTCGCGGTAGACGCCGGGGGCCAGGGCGATGGTCCAGGGCGTCCCGGGATGGTCGGGCGTGGCGTCCACGGCCTCCTGCACGGTGGCGAAGTCGCCGCCGCCGTCCGGTGCGACCCTCAGCCGCGGCCCGGCGTGGGCGGGCCCGGCGTGGGCCCGGCCCGCCAGGGCCACACCGAGGGCGGCGCCGGCTCCGGCCAGAAGCGCGCCGCGCCGGGTGGTGCCCACTCGTGGCCTGCTCGTCAGTGCCCCGCTCACCTGCGGCCCTTCCCGTCCTTCACCTTGATCTCCCCTGCCCCGGCGTACCGGTCCACCAGGTACGGGACGGCCAGCGGGTGGTGGACGCGGGTGCGCAGGGCCGGGGTCCAGCCCGCGTCGTCGCCCAGGAGGCGGTCGGGGTTGGCGGCGTTGTAGGCGCCCAGCAGGTCCACGTACCGGCCGTTGACCCAGTTGTTCCGCTCGGTCATGGAGGTGCCGGGGGTCCACTGGCGGATGGTGTCGGCCGGGGTCAGACCCTTGTGGAGGGTGAAGGCGTTGTGCTCGGCGACGAGCGCGGCCTCCTTGCCGATGCCCCAGGTGTAGCCGTACTTGGCGCCCTCGTTCTGCTTGAAGTGGTTGTTGTAGGCGTCCACCTGGCCGAAACGCACGCGCGGGGCACGCTCGTTGACGTCCTCGAAGAGGTTGTGGTGGAAGGTGGTGCGCAGCTTGCCGCGGTCGTCGGCCTCGGCCTTGTCGCTGTTGCCCAGCAGGATGGTCTTGTCGTGCTCGGTGAAGACGTTCCAGCTCACCGTCACCAGATCGGCGCCGCGCACGATGTCGAGCAGGCCGTCGTGCTGCTGGAAGAGCTGCCCGAAGTAGCGCGGCTGCTCGCTGTCGGGGCGGCGGCCGTCGGTGAAGGTGTTGTGGTCGATCCAGACGTGGCGGGAGCCGTAGACGACGACGTTGTCGTACTCGGAGTTCCAGGCGCCGCTCTCCCCGTCGGTGGGGTCCCACTGCGGGAAGCAGTCGTAGGTGTCCTCGAAGGTGATGTTGCGGACGATGACGTTCTCGACGCCCCGGATCTGGAGGCTGGCGCCGAGGATGGTGGCGTCGTCGCCCACCCCTATCAGGGTGGTGTTGGACCCGACGTTGAGCTTGACCCGCTTGTTCTGCTCGGCGGCCGAGGCGGCTCGGGCCTCCTCCATCGGTCCCGAGGGCTCGTTCTCGCCCCAGACCTCGGGGTCGTACGCCTGGAGGTACTTCTCCAGGGTGTAGCCGTCGCGCTGGTAGTCCTCGCAGGTCAGCGGACGCCCCTGGTCGTCGGCGTTGCCGTGGACGGTGCCCTTGACCTTGATGATCTTCGGCGTGTCGTCGCCGTCGTTCAGCGCCGCGGCCAGCTCGGCGCGGTTGGTGACGGTGAAGACGTGGTCGGCGTCGGCGGCGGCGCCGCCGGTGGTGCCGCCCTCGGCCGAGGCCCAGCCGTCGTTCTTCGACAGGACGGCGCGGGCCTGGTCGCCGCCGTGGCGCGGTGCCGCCTGGGCGGGTACGGCGAGGGCCGCCAGGGCGAGCGAGGCACACCCTGTCAGGGCTATGACACGTGCTTGGCACACTTTTCTCTGCACTGCGACTCCTTCGGTCGTGCGGGTCGTTCGGGGGTTCTCGAAGGGGGATCGGGGCGCCGGGCCGCTCCGGGTGTCCGAAGGCGCCCGGTGGTCGCGGACGGGGTGGTGGGCGAGGGCGGCGCGGCGGGTCAGCCGGCCGGCCAGGTGACCACGCTCTCCGGGACGGCGTCGTCCAGCCGCCGGAGTGCGCCCGGGTGCGGCAGGCGCCGCTCCTTCAGGCCCCGGGCGACCATCCGGGCGACCTCGACGGCTCCGTGCGGCCGGAAGTGGGTGTTGTCCTGCTTGCCTTCGGGGTGGTTGGGGTGCTCGCCCGGGGCGAGGTGGAGGAAGATCTCCAGCGTGCCGCCGGGACCCAGCCGGTCCCACTCGGCGAGGCTCGCGGCCTGGACGTCGACGAGGGGGACGTCCTCGGCGGCGGCCAGTGCGCGCATCGCCTCGGGGTACTCGCCGTGGGTGGGCCTGGCACGCCCGTCCGCGTCGAAGCGGCGGCGCTCGACGGGGGTGATCAGTACCGGGCGCGCACCGCGGGCGCGGGCGCCGTCGAGGTAGCGGCGCAGGTAGTCCTGGTAGGTGGTGTAGGGGTCGGTGCCGCGGGCCGGGTCGCCGGTCTTCTCGTCGTTGTGGCCGAACTGGACCAGCAGCAGGTCGCCGGGGCGGATCGCCTCCAGGATCGGGGCCAGCCGCCCCTCGTCGTGGAAGCTCTTGGAACTGCGGCCGTTGACCGCGTGGTTGGCGACCGTCCAGCCGTGGCCCAGGAAGACCGGCAGGGCCATGCCCCAGCCCGCCTCGGGCGCGGCCGCGGCGGTCTTGGGGGCCGCGGTGGAGTCGCCGGCGATGAAGACCGTTCCCTCACGCCGGGGGCGGCCGGGGCCGCGGGCGGACGCGGGTGCGGGTACGGGTGCGGCGGCCTGTGCGGCGCCGGCGGCGGCGAGGGTGAGCGGAAGCGCGGCGAGCGCCGCGGCGGCTTGTCGGCGGGAGACGGGCATGGAGGTACCCCCTCGGCTCGGTGTGCCCGGTACGGGCTGTGGGTGGGGCGCGGCGGGGCGGTCCGGTGCCGCCCCGCCGCGGAAGGGGGCGTCAGCCCTTCTGCTCGCTCCACTCGGCCTGGGCCTCGTTGAGCCGATTCGCCAGGTCGTCGGCGAACTCCTCGGCCGTCATCTGTCCCAGCAGCAGCTTCTGGAAGTTGGGCTCGGTGTCGGCCTTGCTGATGCTGTTCCAGTCCGGCAGGTAGTACGGGAGCTGGACGATCTTGGTGTTCGGGTCGTCGAGCGACTCCATGGCCGCCTTGGTGGGCTCGGCCTTGTTGATCCACTCGTCGTCCGCGGCGTCGGTGTGGGCGGGGATGGCGCCCGCCGACTCGTTCCAGAGGCTGTTCATCTCGGCGGACGCGGCGAACTCGATGAACTTCCAGGCCGCCGCCTTGTTCTCGCTGGACTTGAACAGCCCCATCCCGTCGACCGGGTTGGAGACCAGGGTGCGCGGGCCGCCCTCGGAGGAGGGCGGCATCGGCAGCCCGCCGATCTTCTCCTCGCCGAACGCCTTCACATGGTCGGTGTAGGAGCCCAGGTTGTGCTGGAGCATGCCGACCTCACCGCCGGTGAAGGTGGCGACCATCTTGGTGAAGTCGTTGTTCAGGTCGGCCTTGGGCGTGTGCTTGTTGTACAGGCCGACGTACTTCTCCAGCGCCTCGACGTTCTTCGGGTCGTTGACGGTGGTCTTGTCGCCGTCCCAGAAGCTCTCGATGCCGGACTGGGCGTACATCATCTCCAGCGCCTGGGCGACGGAACCCGCGCCGCCGCGGATGGTGAAGCCGAACTGGTTGTTCTTCTTGTCGGTCAGCTCCCCGGCCGCCCGGTAGAAGTTCTCCCAGGTGTCGGGGGCCGGCAGGTCCGCCTTGTCGAACATGTCCTTGCGGTACCACAGCACGCCCTGGTTGGCGGAGGTGGGGACGGTGAACATCTGGTCCTTCTCGCCCCCGGCGGCCTTGACGCTCTCGACCATGCCGTTGACCAGCTTGCCCTTCAGGGGGCTGTCCTGGACCCGGTCGCCGACCGGGTCCAGGGCGCCCTGGGCGACCATGTTGGCGAGGTAGGCCGTGCCGACCATGCCGACGTCCGGCAGGCTGTCGCCGCCGCCCTGGATGGCGGTGTCGTACTTGGACTGCACGTCGGCGATGGGTATGCCGACGTACTCCACGTCGATGTCCGGGTTCTCCTTCTCGAACTCGGTGATGATCTTCTTCCAGACCTCGGTGCGCACGCCGCCGTTGTTGTCCCAGAAGACGATCTTCCCCTCGCCCTCGCCCTCGCTGCCCGTCTCGGTGCCCGAGCCGCCGCAGGCGGTGGCGGTCAGGGCGAGGGACGCGCTGATGCCCAGGGCCAGCAGGGTGCGGGCACGGGGTCTGCGGCTGATGTTTCCACTCATCGTCGAGTCTCTTTCCTGGTCGTGCGTTTCCGCGTGGGTGTTCGTGGGTTGCGGGGTTGCGGGGTGTCCTGGGGACG
>NZ_JAKMAY010000304.1:0-6311 GCF_022015835.1 Streptomyces sp. ICN903
GCCGAATCCGGGGCCGGGGTCGGGTTTCACTGCCTGTTCTCCTCCGGGTCGGTGACGAACTGCTCGAGTCGGTCGGTGCGCTCCTCCCAGATCCGGCGCTGCTGCGCGAGCCAGTCGTCGACGAGGGCGAGCCGCTCGCGGTTGAGTACGCAGCTGCGCACCCGGCCGGACTTGACCGTGTGTATGAGCCCGCTCGACTCGAGCGTCCGCACGTGCTTCATGAACGAGGGGAGGGTCATCGGGAACTCGCGGGCGAGGTCGCCGACGCTTCTGGGCCCGCGGCCGAGACGCCGGACGACGGCGCGCCGGGTGGGGTCGGCGAGGGCGACGAACACGCCGTCCAGCTCCGCCGAATACTTAGCCATATGGCTAAGTGTCGCGCGAGGTGATGGTCGGCGCAAGGGCTGAGTGCCCAGGTGGCCGATCGGTGCCGGGCCCGGGTGGCAGAATTGGTCGCCGGGCGCACGGCCGGCCGCGATGTCCGCGAGGACCGGCAGGGCGGCGTAGCCCGCCTCGTACACCGCTCCCTGGTGGCACAGCGCCGAGCAGAGGTCGTGCCACACCCTCTCGTCCTCCCGGCCGCCGTGCACGCCGGCCGCCGCTCGGGCGACCACCCGGGGGAACGCGGGCGGACTCTCAGCCGATGGTGACGACACGCGCCCAGGGCGGTGGAGCATCCGGGACGTAAACGGGGCTCTCCTCGTCCACGGCGCGGGCGGGGCGCGGGAAGAGGCCGACGACGGTGCGGCAGGGCGGCTGATCGGAGGGCCACGGCGTCTGACCGTCGGTCAGGGCCACGATCACGTCCGGACGGGGCCCGCAGCGCAGCGCCCGCTCGAAACCGGAACGCAGGTCCGTCCCGCCGCCTCCGACCAGCTCCACGTCCTCGGCCCGGCACAGGGGCACGGCGACCCCGGCCGCCGCGTCGCAGGAGATCACCGAGACCAGGTCGCGCCGCCCGCCCACCGCCCGCGAGATCGCCACCACCTCCAGCAGCGCGCTGCCCAGCTCGGCGTCGCTCACCGACCCGGAGGTGTCGATCACGACACGGACCCGGGGCGGCGTACGGCGCAGGCTCGGCAGCACCACGCCGGGGACGCCGGCCGAACGCCGGGAGGGCCGCCGGTAGCTGTGGTTCTCACCCGTCCCCGGAGCGCCCGCCGCCGAGCGGACCGCCGCCCCCAGCAGCCGCCGCCACGGCTGCGGCGGATGGAACGCCTCCTCGGCCCACCGGCGCCAGCCCTGCGGCGCGTCGCCCGGCCGTCCTTTGATCCCCTCGGCGACCCGGAAGCGGACCGCGTCCCGCTGCTGTCTGCTCAGCCCGTACGCCCCGCCCGGCCCCAGCTCCCACGGCCGCTCCCGCCCGTCGGCGCCGCTGCCGCAGTCAAGCCAGGCCAGGTCGGCGGCGAGCCCCGACATCGAGGCCGTCCGCAGGTACTCCTCCATCAGCAGCCCGTCGGACAGCCCCAGCAGTGACGGCAGCACCGCGCCTGACGGCCGGGGCAGCCCGTCACCGTAGATGTCGTCGTTGATCTCGAAGTCGGCGGCGATGTTCCGCCGCAGCGACTCGCCCGGCCCGTACTCCCCGTGCTCCCGCGCGTATCTCTCGCTCCGCTCGTGGTGGTCCCGGAGCAGGTGGGAGACCTCGTGCACCCAGACGCCCGCCAACTCCTCCACCGGAGTGCGCGCCACGAAACCGGGGGAGACGTAGACGCGCCAGTGCGCGTCCACCGCCATCGTCGGCACCGACCGGTCCTCCACCACGCGCAGCGCGAACAGCGCGTCGGCCAGATAGGGGCGGACCTTCACCGCGTGCAGCCGGGCGGCCAGCAACTTCTCCATGTCCAGGGCGCGCCCGGCCCGGCCGGCCGGGCCGGGCACGGGCACGGGCTGCCGCGCCGGAGCCGGAACCCGCGCCGGACGCGGCAGCGGACGCTTCGCGCTCCCCGTCATCGGCCCGCCTCCGCCGTACGCCCGGCCCCGGCCGCCGCCCGTTCCGCCGCCCGCTCCACCGACCGCTCCGCCCGCCGGGCCAGGCCGACCACCCCGGCCAGCCGCTCCACCGCCTCCGGCACCTCCCAGTCGTCGCACCGCAGCGCGGCCAGCGTCCTGGCCGGGGCGACCAGCAGGTCCGGGGCGCCGGTCTCCATCGCCCTCACCAGCACCGCCCAGCCCGCCTCCCAGCGTTCCCGCTCCGGCCGCGCCCCCACGGCCGCCACCACCGCCTCCAGCGCCGCCTGGCGCAGATCGCCCCGCTCCGGAAGCTCGGCGGCGGCTGGGTCGGCCAGCAGCGCCTCGGGGTCCGGCAGCTCCATTCGGTCCAGATGGGCGAGGAGTTCGAGCCCAGGCCCGTCTCCTACCGCGCCCCGCACCAGCAGCGCCAGCACCTCCCGCGAGACGGAGGCCGCCGTACCGAAGGCCAGCAGGGTCAGCGCCGCCTCCCAGCTCCGGGGCGAGGGCCAGGCGCCGCCGCGCCGCGTCTCACCGCTCGGTATCCGGTGGACCAGCGTCGGCCGGGCCTCCAGGAAGCCGCAGACCGCGCGCCGGGCGAAGGCCACCGCCTCCGGCAGCCGCTCCGGCGCCAGCCGGGGCAGCTCGGCCCGGGGCCAGACCCCGCCCAGCCCGCGCACCACCACCTCCCGGTCGTGCGTCCAGTGCAGATGCACGAAACGGTTGGCCAGCGGCGCGCTCAGATCCCATCCGTCCGCCGCCGACGCGGGCGGATTGGCCGCCGCCACGACCCGGACCCCCGGCGGCAGCCGCAGCGCACCGACCCTCCGCTCCAGGACGACCCGCAGCAGCGCGGCCTGGACCGCCGGGGTGGCGGTGGAGAGCTCGTCCAGGAAGAGCAGCCCGCGCCCGGCCCGCACGAGTTCCACGGCCCACTGCGGCGGCGCCATCGGTACCCCCTGTACGGCCGGGTCGTCGCCCACGACGGGCAGTCCGGAGAAGTCGGACGGCTCGTGGACGCTGGCGATCACGGTCGTCAGTGGCAGGTCGAGGGAGGCTGCGAGTTGCGTCAGGGCCGCGGTCTTGCCGATGCCCGGCTCCCCCCAGAGCAGTACGGGCAGATCGGCCGCGACGGCCAGGGTGAGCGCTTCGAGCTGCTCGTCGGCGCGCGGTTCGGTGGTGGTCGCCCGCAGCATGGACAGCAGATCGTCGGCCACGGCGAGACGGGCGCCGGTTACGCGGTCGGCGTCGCCGGCACCGTCGGCCGGGGGAGCGGTGGGCAGGAAGGTGCTGGAGGACATGGGCATCACCTGGTTCGGGACAGGGGGCGGGACGGCCCGCCCCGGACGTGTTGGGGAGTGCTGCGCGGGTGAAGGGACTCCGGCGGGGAACGGCCGGTCAGCGGGTCAGGGTGGTGCGGGGGCGGGCCCGATCGGCTCGCTTGCGGCGGATCGCGGGAGGTGTGTGGCGGTTCAGCCGGGGGCGGCGGCCCGCCCCCGCACCGGCGGCTTCCGTACCGGCGGCGGGGTGCACGGCGACCAGCCCCGCGCGGAAGAGACCGTGGTCGATGCGGCGTGCCGCGGCCGACCTCAGCTCCTCCCGCAGCGGCCCGTCGCGCAGGACCGCACCGGGGCCGAGCAGTCCCTCGACGACGGCCAGCGCCCCGGCCACGTCACCGTGGCGCAGCCGCTCCCGCACCGCGGGCAGCTCCTGAGGGCTGCGGTGCACCGCGTCGATCGCCCGCAGGCAGGGCAGCGGCGGCCCGCCGAGCGCCACCAGCAGCTCCTCGCACCGCAGTTGGGCCGGATCGTGGTCGACGGCCGTCAGCACCCCGTCCCGCAGCGCGATCCGGTGGACCTCGCCCCGGCACTCCACCCGGTGCGGATCACCGGGCCCGGCGGCGGCACCGGCCACCGAAGCCGGACCGGACGCGGATGCCGCACCGACCATGGGCGCCGCACCGGACTCCGCCAGCGCCGCGGCGACGAGCGGATGCAGCCGACCGGGCGCGACCAGCCCGGCCCGCAGCAGCTCCAGGTCCGGAAGGACCCGGGCCGCCGCCTCCGGCAGCACCGGAAGCGCCGCGACCTCCTGCGGCGGCAACGACTCCCGCAGCGGCCGGAGGGCCGGAACATGGCTGTCGTCGGGGGCGAAGAGTTCGAGCACGGCGCGGCTGCGCGCACCGAGCCGCACGGTGAAGGCCCCGCGAGTGCGACCCTCGGCCCGCAGCAGCAACTCCGCCTCGGCGGCCCAACGTTCCACCGCCCAAGGGGAGTCGGGAACAGCGGGCCCACCGAACGAGCACGGCTCCACGGACGGCGCCCCACCCGCTTCCACCGCATCGCCCGCACCGCATCGTCGCGCCAGTTCGGCGCTCCGCCCGACGTCCCACAGGTGCCGGTGCAGGTCGAGCCGGAAACGCCGGTCGGGGTGCGGATGCGGATGGTGCCCCGGAGATTCGCTCCCGGGCCCCTCCCACAGGGCCAAAGACATCCGCTGCCCGGCGTCCGCCCAGGCCGGAGGCGTCCGCACCACCAGTTGCGGCGACGCGGCACCGAAGTCCGGATAACGGGCCAGGCAGACGGTCAGACCGGGCCGCAGCCGCCCGTCGGGGGCGATCCGGGGCATGTGCCAGCGCAGCAGATCCGGCGCCAGCCGGCGCAGGTCCGCACGGAGACGGGTGGTCAGTTCGGTGCCGTGGCGTTCGCGCACGGCGCGCAGATCGAGATCGACGTCGACGCGGGCGGCGGCGCAGGCCCCCGCCCAGTCACCGGCCACACGCCGTGCGGTCGCGGTCTCGATCATGGACGGTGGCACGGCGTACTCGCGCACGCGCCGCCACATCAGCAGGCGGGACGGAATCGTGTTCGCGGGGTGATGTGCCATCAGCACTCACCTTGCGGACGCGATTCCCCCAATCCACAAGAGGAGAAGTTCTTCATCGTCGGCATCGTAACCACACCGGCGGTGATCTGTCAGTCCCTGTGGCCGCCAGACGATCTCCCTCCCCGACGCGCGCAGTGGCGCCTGCGGACAACGGCTCGGCCGGCCCCAGCGGTCAGTGGACCGCGCGTGGTTCTCCAGGGGGAAGGCATCAGGGCCATGTGCGCTCGATGCGGTCGCGCCGCACGGCATAGGCGGCGGGGCCGCCCCGCAGGACAACCCGGTGAATCGCGCCACGGTGCGCGTCGAGGCGTTCGACCATCTCGATACTGCGGAGCTGCTGGTTGTCGAGGTAGAAGAGCACTGCCTTCCGGTCCAGGACGGGCTTGATCTCCAGGTCCCGTGTCTTGATCCGGCCGTCCTTCGACAAAGGGATCCAGGACTGGTCGAGTCCGTAGGTGATCCATTCCTCATCGGGGATGTCCTGCGCGTCCGCCGGGAAGACATCGACGATGCGGTGAACGATCCACCCGCGCGCCTTCAGCTCATCGGCGACGCGACGTCCGAGGTTGCGGTCGAGGAAGAACTCAGGCGGCAAGACGCACCACGGCATGACACAGGGCGTCGACCTGCTCGGGGGACATGTCGAAGTCGTAGGCGATGTCCTCGACCGACTCCCCGGCCTCCCACAGATCGGTGATGGCCTTGACCGGGACGCGATTCGCCGCGACGACAGGCCGGCCGTGGCCGAATCGCGGATCGATCACGACGGGAACGGTCTGCGGATACTGCCTCAGTCGCAGACTCGTGGGGAAATCGTCGTCGGCGTCCCACGACAGGTAACGGAGGTAGTCGGACACGACCTCGTGAATCGGGGCCTGCCCGTCCCGGGCCCTGCGCAGATCCCCGAAACCGTGCTCGACGAAAATGTCCACACCGTCTGTGGCGATCCGCTTCGACACCAGGCCGTAGGGGGTGGCGAAGGCGTTCCGCACGGCCGCCGCGGCCTCCCTGATCTCGCTCATCCGCAGGCCGAGCGAGCGCAGGGACCGCAGGACGTGGGCTTCGGCCACGGCGACGAACGGTACCGAGGGCTGCCCCTTCCGTACCGGCTCCACCTGGTGCACCAGAGGGGCGCCGGCGGCCTTCCCCTTCAGCCAGGATGCGAGGGTCGATGACGGAATCTCCAGGTAGGAAGAGGTTTCCGCAGGCGTCAGCAGTCCGTCCGTGAACCTGTCGACCATGATCGACCTCCCGTCGTCGTCAGGCCTCGCATCGTCGCACGTCCAGCCTCCCACCTGGGGTTGGGCAAGACACGTCCGGCTTTCAGCAAGCCACACGCGGTGCCCCCTCGGTGGCTGCGGTCGCCGCCTCGGCCTCGTACTGGCAGTCGCGGCACAACTGGCCGGGCCGGGCCGCGCGGATGGCGCGTTCGCAGCCGTCGCAGGTCTGGAGGGGCAGGACGGCCGGCTTGGCGG
>NZ_JAKMAY010000305.1:0-6297 GCF_022015835.1 Streptomyces sp. ICN903
CCCACCACCACCGCGGCGGCCGTGCCCCATATTCGACGCGATCTCATACCGCACCCTGTTTTCTTGTGTCTTGGCCGGATCAGGGCGACCAATCAGCCCATCGGACCGGAACAGTAACCGATACGGCGTCAGGACACCGGTGTGCCCACCCCCCGCCGGTGGGAGCCGCGGGGTGTGGGAGCGTGAGCGGGTGAGCGAGAAGAACGTCGACACCCTGCAGTACCGCGTTGACGGGCCGGAACACGCCCCGGTCCTCGTCCTGGGGCCGGCCCTCGGCGCCACCTGGCACATGTGGGACCGCCAGGTCCCCGAACTCAGCCGCCACTGGCGGGTGCTCCGCTACGACCTGCCCGGCCACGGCGGCGCGCCCGCCCTCCCCGCCACCTCCGTCGGCGACCTCGCCGCCCGGCTGCTGGCCACCGCCGACGCCGCGGGCGCCGACCGCTTCGCCTACGCGGGCTGCTCCCTGGGCGGCGCCGTGGGCGCCAGGATCGCGCTGGACGCGCCCGGCCGGCTCACCTCCCTGGCGCTGATCTCCTCCGCCCCCCGCTACGCCACCCCCGACACCTGGCGGCAGCGCGGCGTGGTGGTGCGCACCAACGGACTGGACCCCATCGCCCGCTCCACCCCCGAGCGCTGGTTCACGCCCGCCTTCGCCGCCGCCCAGCCCGCCATCGTGGAGTGGGCCGTCCAGATGGTCCGCACCACCGACCCCGGCTGCTACATAGCCGCCTGCGAGGCGCTGGCCTCCTTCGACATGCGCCAGGAGTTGGCCCGCGTCGGCGTGCCCACGCTGGTCGTCGCCGGGGCCGAGGACCGGGTCACCCCGCCCGCCGACGCCCGCGCCCTGGTCGCGGGCATCCCCGACGCCCGGCTCGCACTCGTCCCCGACGCCTGCCACATGGCCCCCGTGGAGCGGCCCGGCGAGATCACCGAACTGCTGGCCGGACACTTCTCGGCCGCCCTCCCCGCCGGCCGGCGGGACGCCCCGGCGGCCGTCCCGGTCCCCGCCCAGGCGCCCGCCGGCGGCACGGGCCGCGCGACGGACGCCCTGCCCACCCGTGCCGCGATCGCCGCCCTGACGGCCGGAGAGCAGAGCCAGGGCCACCCCGGCGCCGCGTACGACACCGGTCTGAGGCTCCGCCGCGAGGTGCTCGGCGACGCCCACGTCGACCGCGTGGCCGAGGAGACCGACGACTTCACCGGCGACTTCCAGGACCTCCTGACCCGCTACGCCTGGGGCGAGGTGTGGGCCCGCACCGGCATCGACCGCCGCACCCGCTCGGTGGTCACCCTCACCGCGCTCACCGCCGGCGGGCACCTGGAGGAGCTGGCCGCCCACACCCGCGCCGCGCTGCGCAACGGGCTCACCCCGCAGGAGATCAGGGAGGTGCTGCTGCACACGGCCGTCTACTGCGGAATGCCCGCCGCCGGGGCCGCGTTCGAAGTCGCCCGGCGCGTCATAGCGGAGGAGACCACCCCCCGCGACTGACGCCCTCGACCGGTTCCCGTGGCAGGTTCCGGGCCGGTGGCGGGACTTCGCGGCGAAGATCGCGGACGGGCAGCACAATGGGCCCCATGGAGCTCACCAAGAAGGGCCACGCCTGCGTCGCCCTGCACCGCGAAGGACGCACGCTCGTCATCGACCCGGGCGGCTTCAGCGAGGCGGACGCCGCCGTCGGCGCCGACGCGATCCTGGTCACCCACGAGCACCCCGACCACTTCGACGAGAGCCGGCTGCGCGCCGCGCTGGAGGCGAACCCGGCCGCCGGGATCTGGACGCTGCGCAGCGTCGCCGAGCGGATCTCGGCCGCCTTCCCCGGACGCGTCCACACCGTCGGCGACGGGGACGCCTTCACCGCCGCCGGCTTCGAGGTGGAGGTGCACGGCGAACTGCACGCCGTCATCCACCCCGACATCCCGCGCGTCACCAACGTCGGCTACGCCGTCACCGCCCCCGGCGCCGGCACCGTCTTCCACCCCGGCGACGCCCTGACCGTACCCGGCCGCCCGGTGGACACCCTGCTGCTGCCGGTGCACGCCCCCTGGAGCAAGGTCGCCGAGGTCGTCGACTACGTGCGCGAGGTGCGGCCGCGCGTGGCGTACGACGTCCACGACGGGCTGCTGTCGGACTTCGGGCATCTGGTCTACGGCCGCCTGCTCGGCCCGAACGGTCCCGGCGTCGCAGGCGCGGAGCACACGCGGCTGGAGCCCGGGCAGAGCGTCGCACTGCGGGAGGACTGAGCCCCGCCGGAAGGAGCGCCCCGCCGGCGGCCGGCTGCCGGCAGCCGCCCCGCCGACGGCCGGCTGTCGGTGCCGGGCGGTAGATTCGCTGCCATGCGTATCGCCACCTGGAACGTCAACTCGATCACCTCACGGCTCGAGCGGCTGCTGGCCTGGCTGGAGAGCAGCGGCACGGACGTGCTGTGCCTGCAGGAGCTGAAGTGCACGGCGGAGGCGTTCCCGGCCGAACCGCTGCGCGAACTGGGCTACGAGGCCGCGGTCAACGCCTCGGGCCGGTGGAACGGGGTGGCGGTGCTGTCCCGGGTGGGCCTGGAGGACCCGGTGATCGGCCTGCCCGCGGGGCCCGACTACGAGGGCGCCACCGAGCCCCGCGCGGCGGGCGCCACCTGCGGCGGGGTGCGGGTGTGGTCGGTGTACGTGCCCAACGGCCGCGAGGTCGGCCACCCGCACTTCGAGTACAAGCTCCGGTGGTTCGCCGCGCTCCGCGAGCTGGCGGTGCGGGAGACGGCGGGGGAGGCCGGAGGGCGGCCCTTCGCCATCCTCGGCGACTACAACGTCGCGCCGACCGACGAGGACGTCTACGACCCCGCCGTCTTCGAGGGCGCCACGCACGTCACCCCGGCCGAGCGCGAGGCGCTGGCCGGGCTGCGCGCGGCGGGCCTGGCCGACGTCGTGCCGCGCCCGCTGAAGTACGACCGTCCCTACACCTACTGGGACTACCGCCAGCTCGGCTTCCCCAAGAACAAGGGCATGCGCATCGACCTGGTCTACGGGAACCCAGCCTTCGAGTCGGCGGTGAAGGACGCCTACGTCGACCGTGAGGAGCGCAAGGGCAAGGGCGCCTCGGACCACGCCCCGGTCGTCGTCGACCTGGAGGTGTGAGCGCCCGCCCGCGTGCCTTGTGCCGTTCACCGGGCCGTTGATGTCACGCTGAGGCGTATGAACATCCCCTTCCTGGACAACTGGCGCAAGAGGCACGGCGTGTCCCGCGGAGTGGCGGTCATGCAGCCCGCCCCCCATGACGCCGAGGGAGTGGCGCAGTTGCTGTCCGAGTGCGAACTGCTGCGCAGGCAGGCCGAGTCGGCGGGGATCGAGCTGGAGGACACGCCCGGTTCGCTGGCCGCCCTCGACCAGCTCCTGCCGCGCTGGCGCGACGAGGACCCCGAGGCGCTGACCTGGCTGGGCAACGACGCGGGCCTGTACCTGGGCACCGTCGTCGTCCGCACGGTGCCGGGCGCGGAGTGGCAGGTGTGGCCGAACGGCCGGCCGGTGGTGCGGCTGGCCTCCGGCCGGGAGCTGGACGTGGTGGCGGCGGGCCACGAGTGGGCGCTCAGCGGCACTCCGGAGCTGTCGCAGGTGTACGCGGAGGCCTCCGAGGCGTGACGGGCGCCGGCCGGTGTGCGTCCGGGCCCGCGCCCGGGGCCCCGGGCGCGGCCGGGCCGCGGGCCGTCAGCCGGGGAAGTCGATGCGGTACTCCAGCCGCCACCGGTCCGCGCGCACCACGATGTCGGAGGTCTCCACGGCCCGGCCGTCCGCCGTGTGGTGGGTGCGCTCGATGACCGTCACGCACTGCCCGGGGGAGCACCCCAGGGCCTGCGACTCCGCGCTGGTGGCCGACCGCGAGCCGACCAGCTCGGTGGCCCGCGCCACGGGGAGGCCGATGGCCGCGAACCGCTCGCGCACCCCGCGCCGGGCGTACGGGCCCCGCTCGGGGAAGACCACCTCGGTGCCCTCGGTGAGCGCCAGCGGCTCCCAGCTGATGGCGAGCTGGAGCGGGCGCCGGTCGGCGAGGTACTCGTACCGCGTGCACATCACCCGGTCGCCCGCGCCGATCCCCAGCCGCTCGGCTATCCGCGGCGGGGCCCCGGTGGCGGTGGAGGTGGCCTCCCACAGCAGCGTGGGGGCGGCCGGGGAGCAGGTGACCAGCCGGGCGGCGAACGGCGAGTCCACCGCCTCGCCGGTGCGCAGCAGGCTCCCGGCGGGGCTGCGGTCGGTGACGAAGACGCCCCGCCCGAACTGCCCCTCCGCGTAGCCGGCGGCCTTCAGTACGCGCACCGCCCGGTCCACGGTCTGGTCGCTGGCGGCGTAGGTGCGCTTCAGCTCCGAACGCGAGGGGATGCGGGAGCCCACGGCCAGGGCCCCCTCGTCGATCTGCTGCCGCAGATCGTCGGCGATCCGCTGGTAGACCGGTCTGCTGTCGCCCATCCGGGACTCCTCTCCGTGCTGCCGCCTGCGGGGTGGGAACGGTCTCCGTGCCTGGGTCAACAGGGTAGGAGGGGGGCCTGTGCCGCATGAGGCGTCGTGGGCAACATCATCGGGAACACCTCGGCGACATCGGTACCCGGTTCCGCAAACTCCTTGCACAATCGGGCACTTGACCGGGTCAGCCCTCGGCTCGGCCGCGTGCCCGGTGCCGGCGGGCGGGCGGGGGCACGGACGCGGGCGCGGACGGCGCGGTGGTGGCGGCCCGGGTGACGTCCGCGACCAGTTCGACGACATCGGGTCCGTAGGCCTGGGAGTTGACCACCTTCAGCAGCAGGCAGAAGTCGCCGTCCGTGCCGTGCTCGCGGGCCAGCCGGGTGTGGTGGCGGGCGAGATGGCGGGCGGCCGCCTGGTTGGTGACGGCCCGCTGACCGCACAGGACGAACACCGGGTGGGAGCCCTCGCCCGCGGTGAGCCGGGCGAGCAGCACGTACTCCACCGACCCCCGCTCCATCCGGTAGCGCTCGCCGCCGATGGTGAACACGACCTGGTCCGGTCCCGGTTCGGGCCTGGTGTCGATCCGCACCCCCGGCAGCAGGGATTGGACATGGGCCGCCGTCCGCCGGTTCGCCGACGGGCCTCCCACGCAGAACTCGGTCCGCTCGCCGAAGCCCTGGCGGACGTTCTCGTGCGACATCACCTGCGCGTTCGCGCCGCACTCCTTGACCAGGGCGGACAGCTCCAGCAGGGCGAACACGTCGTCACGGGAGACGGCGCCTTCCCCCGTGGCGGCCTTGTGACCGACCACCAGCAGGCACTCGGAGTGCTCCGGCAGGCCGAAGAAGCGCTGCTTGCGGCGGAGCGCGCGGCGCCACAGGTAGGTGCGGCCGAACCAGCCGATCGAGGTGGTGACGCCGGCCGCGAGCACGCCCAGCACGATGTCGCGCAGGTTCTCGTCCATGGGGCGGAAGCGTATCGCCGGATGCCGCTTCTGTTGGAAACATGACAAGAGGGTGAGGAGCGGGAAGGGATGCGAAAACTGTTCGTAGCACGATGGTGACGGTCGACGAAACACAGCCGGTGTGCCATGGCCTCATGCCAGTGCCGCAACCGAACGGCAGTGTCCACCGGGCCGCTGCCGGCTTCGACGTACCCGGCGGCCCGGACCTGCCCGAGGCCGCCGAGTTCGCCGCCGCGCTCACCGCGCTCACCGCCGAACTCGACCCGGCCGCCGGATGGTACGGGGTCTTCGTCCGGCGCGACCCCGAGGGGCTGGCCGCCTGCCTGGCGGGCCGCAGGATCCCGCCGTGGGACGTGGTCGCCTCCCTGCTGGACGACCTCACCGTGCGCCGGGGCCCCCGGCGGGCGCGCCCCCGGGCCGCATGGCTGAGGGCGCTGCACCTGGCGTCGCTCGCCGCCTGCGACGAGGCGGCCGGCGACCCGCGGCGGCGGGCCGCCGAACTGCGGGAGATGCTGACGCGGACGCTGCGCGAGCAGCGGCACGCGGTCCACCGCGAACAGACCCTGGCCCGCCTGCCGACGGCGGGCCGTCACCCGGCCGGCGCCGGCCGCCTGGCCGCCGACCTCGCCTGGGCGCGCGACGACCGGGCCCGTGCCACGGCCCGCTGCGGGGAACTGCGCGAGCGCCTGGCCGCCCTGGCGGCCCGCAGCGGGGCGGATCCGGGCCATGAGCCCGGACACGGCCCCGAACCCGGGAAGTCCGAGCACGGCCATGAGCCCGGGCACGTCCCCCCGCCGCCGTCCGGCCCGGTGGGCCCCCGGCCGCGCGGGGCCCGGTTCGCCGGACTGGAGACCGGGGCACGGCCCGGGCCGGCCGCCGGCCCCGTACCC
>NZ_JAKMAY010000306.1:0-6257 GCF_022015835.1 Streptomyces sp. ICN903
GGAACGGAGGGAGCGGCCTGCTCGCGGGGGCGGCGGTAGGCGATCAGCGCCTCGATGGAGACGATGGCCAGGCCGTGCTTGCGGGCGAAGGGCACCAGCTCGGGCAGGCGCAGCATGGTGCCGTCCTCGCCGGCGATCTCCACGATGGCGGCGGCGGGGCGCAGTCCGGCCAGCCGGGCGAGGTCGACCCCGGCCTCGGTGTGGCCGGGGCGCTCCAGCACGCCGCCGGGGCGGGCGCGCAGCGGGAAGACATGGCCGGGGCGCACGAAGTCGCCGGCCTCGCGGGCCGGGTCGGCCAGCAGCCGGATGGTGGTGGCGCGGTCGGCGGCGGAGATGCCGGTGGTCACGCCGTGGGCGGCGGAGGCGTCCACGGAGACGGTGAAGGCGGTGCCCATCGACTCGGTGTTGTCGCCGACCATCTGCGGCAGCTCCAGCCGCTCCAGCTCGCCGGCCTCCATCGGAGTGCAGATCAGGCCGCGGCACTCGCTCATCATGAAGGCGACGATCTCGGGCGTGATCAGCTCGGCGGCGACGATGAGGTCGCCCTCGTTCTCGCGGTCCTCGTCGTCGACGACGACCACCGGGCGTCCGGCGGCGATGTCGGCGATCGCGCGCTCGACCGGGTCCAGCGCCAGGACGTCGCCGGCCGCGCCGCCGAACGCACCGGCCGCTGCCGCGGGGTCGGCGGTGCGCGGATTCCAGGTGTGCAGCACGGTCATGCCGGAGCTCCTTCCAGAGCGGGGTCGTTCGCCGCCTTCGCGCGGGAGCGCAGCCACCAGTCGCGCAGGCCCCACAGGACGAGGACGAAGTAGATGACGTAGACCAGGCCGGAGAAGGCCAGGCCGCTGCCGAAGGCGAGCGGGACGCCGACCAGGTCCACCAGCAGCCAGGCGAACCAGAACTCCACCCAGCCGCGGGCCTGGGCGACCATCGCCGCCAGGGTGCCGACGAAGATGTAGGCGTCGGCCCACGGGCTCCAGGAAAGCTGCGGGTAGAGGGTGAACAGTCCGCCGACGGCGAGGGTGCCGGCGGCCGTCCCGGCCAGCAGCCATCCGCGTTCGCGCCAGGTGGCGAACCGTACGGTGATCCTGCCGTCGGCGCTGCCGCGCTCCTCCGCGGAAGCCGAGGCGCCGCGCCGCCACTGGTACCAGCCCCACACGGCGACGCCGATGACCAGCAGCTGCTTGCCGACTCCGCCCGAGAGCTGGGCGGAGGCGTAGGCGGCGACCAGGATCGCTCCGGCCAGGAACTGCGCGGGCCAGGTCCAGATGGAGCGGCGCCAGCCGAGGGCGAGGGCGATCAGGCCCATGACGTTGCCGACCATGTCGGACCACTTCACGCTCTGGCCGAACGCCTCGAAGGCGGTGCCGTTGAGGGCTGTGTCGAGCCACTCCAGCGCGCTCATCGCAGGGCCTCGGCGGCCTCGGCCGGCTCGGCGGCGCCTGCGGTTCCGGCTGCGGGGCGGTGGCCGAGCAGCCGCTCGACGTACTTGGCCAGGACGTCGACCTCCAGGTTGACCGGGTCACCTACGCCCTTCACGCCCAGGGTGGTCAGGGCGAGGGTGGTGGGGATGAGGCTGACGGTGAAGTCCGCCTCGCCCGCCTCGACGACGGTGAGGCTGACACCGTCCACGGTGATCGAGCCCTTCTCGACGATGTAGCGGGTGAGTCCGCCCGGGGCGGCGATCCTGACGATCTCCCAGTTCTCGCCGGGGACGCGCTCGGTGATGGTGCCGGTGCCGTCCACATGGCCCTGGACGATGTGGCCGCCCAGCCGCCCGCCCAGCGCCATGGGGCGCTCCAGGTTGACGCGGTCGCCGGCGGACAGGGCGCCGAGGCTGGAGCGCTTGAGGGTCTCGGCCATGACGTCGGCGGTGAACTCGCCGTCGGCGGTGTCCACGACAGTCAGGCAGACGCCGTTGACCGCGATCGAGTCGCCGTGCCCCGCCCCCTCGGTCACCAGCGGGCCCCGCAGGCGGAAGCGGGAACTGTCCTCCAGCTCCTCGACGGCGACGACCTCGCCCAGCTCTTCGACGATTCCGGTGAACACTCAGGACTCCTTGGACACGTGGACGGCGGGGACGGAGGCGGACGCGGCGGGTTCGGCGGGCAGGGCCGGTGCGGCGGACAGGGCCGGTGCGGCGTCGACGCGCAGATCGGGCCCGATCCGCTCGACCGCGGTCACCGTCAGTCGCAACGCATCGGCGATGGTGGCGATTCCGGCGTCGGCGAGGGCGGCGGGCCCGGCGCCCAGGAGGGCGGGGGCGAGGTAGGCGGTGACCCGGTCCACGGCGCGGGCCGCGACGAAGGCCGCGGCCAGGGTGGCGCCGCCCTCCAGCAGCACGGACCGCACACCGCGGTCGTGGAGGGCCGCGAGCAGCGCGTCGACGTCCAGGCCGCCGCCGTGCCCACCGCGGCCGTCCGTTCCGGCGGCGCGCGGCAGCCGTACCACCTCGGCGTGCCCGTCGAGGTGGGCGGTGGCGGCGTCCGGCAGGTCGTCGGCGACGGCGACCAGGGTGGGGGCCTCTCCGTCCAGGACACGGGCGCCGGGCCGGACGGCGCGGGCCTCGGTGTCGGCGACGACGCGCAGCGGCTGGACGGCGCCGGGGACGCCGCGCACCGCGAGGTGGGGGTCGTCGGCGCGGGCGGTGCCGGAGCCGACGAGCACGGCGTCGGCCTCGGCGCGCAGCCGGTGGACGTCGGCACGGGCGGCGCCGGAGGTGATCCAGCGGCTGGTGCCGTCGGCCGCGGCGGTACGGCCGTCGAGGGTGGCGGCGTACTTCCAGCGCACGTACGGGCGGCCCAGGCGCACCGAGGTCAGCCAGGGGGCGTTGACCTCGGCGGCCTCCTCGGCCAGGAGGCCGCCCTCGGTGTCGATTCCGGCGGCGGCCAGGGTGTGCGCGCCGCCGCGGGCGTCGGGGGTGGGGTCGGCGACGGCGTAGACCACCCGGGCGATGCCGGCGTCGATCAGGGCTCGGCTGCACGGGCCGGTGCGGCCGGTGTGGTCGCAGGGTTCCAGGGTGACGACGGCGGTGCCGCCGCGGGCCGCCTCGCCGGCCTCGGCGAGGGCGTGGACCTCGGCGTGGGGGCCGCCGGCGCGCCGGTGCCAGCCCTCGCCGACGACGTGCCCGGCGGCGTCGAGGACGACGCAGCCGACGACGGGGTTGGGGCTGGTGGAGCCGAGGCCCCGGGCGGAGAGGGCGACGGCGCGGCGCATGGCGTCGCGTTCGCGCTCCCGCGCGGTGGGCGCTGCGGCTTCGGTGGCCACCGGGTCCTCCTACCTCTTCGGGCACGGACTCCGGGGCGGTACGGGAAAAACGAGCGGTCTCGCGGGATGGACGGGACGCCGGGGCGCGGGCCGGATTCTCCGGGCCCGGCGGGGCGCCCGAGGATCCGCCTGCGGCGGCGTACCGGCCGTCTCGCGGCCCGCCGCGCACTGCCTCCCATCCGGACTTTGACCGTCGGTCCAGGAATTTCACCTGGTCAACCGGCCGCTGGCAGCGGCCGGGTCGCGGACTGTAACCGCCGGTTCGGAATTTCACCGACCCCGGAGTGCGCTTGACGTTGGTACGCGGCCAGTGTGCCACGTCCGGATCGGGCGGCACCAGGCAGGCCCTGTGGGACGGCTCACAGCGGCAGGCGGCGCCCCGGCCCGTGCCCGCCGGGCCGGCCGGTCCGGCGAACCCGCGGCGGGAGCTGTTCAGCCCGCGTCACCACGGGCTGAACAGCTCCCGCCGCGCCGCGTCCAGGGCCGTCACCAGGCCGCCGCCGAGCACCGGGCTTCCCTCGACCGTGCCGCACAGCACCTCGGTGGCCAGCGGGGACATCCCGGCCAGGCGGCCGGCCACCCGTTCCGCCAGCGGCCGTCCCCCGGCCCGTCCCACCTCGCCGCCGAGCACCACGCAGCCGGGGTCGAGGACCGAGGCGACGGCGGCGGCGCCGACCGCGATCCGTTCGGCCAGCGCCTCCAGGAACGCCTCGGCGCCGGCTCCCGCCTCGCCCGCCACCGCGGCGCGGACGACGGCCTCCGCGGCGCGGACTCCGTCTTCGGTGGTGTGCCGCGGCGGCCGCAGGCCGTGCCCGCGCGCCAGCGCGCACACCGCCGCGGCGCCGGCCAGGGAGTGGAAGCCGCCGTCGCAGACCGTCGCCGAGGGCAGCCCGGGGGTGCCGGGCACCGGCAGGAAACCGACCTCGCCGGTGCCGCCGGAGGCGCCGCGGCGCAGTGCGCCGTCCAGGATCACGGCGGCTCCCACCCCGTGCCCCAGCCAGAGCAGGACGAAGGTGTCGCGGCCGCGCGCCGCGCCGAGGCGGTGCTCGGCGATGCCCGCGAGGTTCACCTCGTTCTCCAGTACCACCGGTACGCCCAGCCGTTCACGGATCGCGGCCGGGACGCGGGCGTGCCAGGCCGGCAGCGTGGTGCTGCGGCCGAGGGCTCCGGTGGCCGGGTCGATCATGCCGGGGGCGCCGACGGTGACGGTGTGCAGCGTGGTGACGCCTGCCCCGCGCAGCGCCTCCCGCAGGGCGGTCACCGTCCGCTCCACGGGGTCGCCCCCACTGCCCGTACCGCCCTTGCCGTCCCCGGCGTCCCCCATGGGCAGTTCCGCACCGCCCGCCGCGCCGCCCGCGAGGTCGGCCAGGGCGAAGGAGACGCCTGTGGTGCGGACGTCGACGGCCGCGACGTGGGCGCGGCCGGCGACGAGGCCGTACAGCCGGGCGTTGGGTCCGCGGCGGCTCTCCCCCGCCTCGCCGGCGTCCCGGACCAGCCCGTCCTCGGCCAGGCGCCGCAGCAGGTCGGCGACGCTGGGGCGGGACAGCCCGGTCAACTCCTTGAGCCGGCCGGCCGTCAGGGGACCGTGCTCCACCAGCAGTTCCAGCGCGATCCGGTCGTTGATGGCGCGGGCCGTGCGGGGCGAGGCGGTGCGCGCGGGGCGGACCGGAGTGGAGGGCGCGCCGGGCGCGGGCCGTGGGGGCGTGGTCATGCGGGAATCCTCGCAGATTTCCTTTTTCATTCAGGAAGCCTTCCTGATAGTTTACGCGCATGCCCTCCTCCCCCATCGGCCGGGCCCGGCGCTCGGTCGCCCTGGTCTTCGCCCTGCACGGCGCGGTCTCCGGCGGTTTCACCACCCGCATCCCCTGGCTCCGGGACCAACTCGACCTGAGCAACGGTCAGTTGGGCCTGGCTCTGGCCTTCCCCGCGATCGGCGCCTCGCTCGCCATGCCACTGGCCGGGCGCATCGTGCACCGCCACGGCGGACGGGCGGCCGTACGCGCCCTGCTCGCCCTGTGGTGCGCCTCCCTCGCCCTGCCCGCCCTCTCGCCCCACCTGGCCGTGCTCTGTGCCGCGTTCCTCCTCCTGGGCGCCACCGCCGGGATGGCGGATGTGGCCATGAACGCCCAGGGGGTGGAGGTGGAACAGCGCTACGGCCGCTCGATCATGTCCGGGCTGCACGGCATGTGGAGCGTGGGCGCGCTGCTGGGCTCGGCGGCCGGCGTGGGCGCCGTCCACCTCGGTATGGACGCCCGGATCCACCTCGCGCTGGCCGCCGCCGTCCTGGCCGCGGCCGTTCCGGCGGCCTGCCGCGGGCTGCTGGACGTACGCCCCGCGCCGGGGCAGGAGGCGCCGCCGCGCTTCGCGCTGCCGCCGCGTTCGGCCCTGCTGATCGGCGCGGTGGGCATGTGCGCGGTGCTCGCCGAGGGCGCCTCGATGGACTGGTCCGGTGTCTACCTCCGGGACGTCACCGGCGCGTCGGCGACGGTCGCGGCCGCGAGCTACACCGCGTTCGCCTGCACCATGGCCGCCGCCCGCCTGGCCGGAGACGCCGCCGTGCGCCGCATCGGCCCGGTGCGCACGGTGCGGGTCAGCGGCGTCCTGGCCACCGCGGGCGGCGCGCTGGTGGTGACCGCGCCCGGCCCGGTGGCGGGCGTCGCCGGGTTCGCCCTGCTGGGCGTCGGGATCGCCGTGGTGGTGCCGCTGGCCTTCGCCGCCGCCGGGCACAGCGGTCCGGCCCCCGGGCAGGCCATCGCCGGCGTCGCCACCATCACCTACACCACCGGACTGGCCGCACCGACCGTCATCGGCCTCCTCGCCGAACTGGTCTCGCTGCGGGCCTCGTTCGCCCTGGTCACCGCCGCGACCGCCGTCCTCGTCCTGGCCGCCGGGGTGCTGGGCGCCCCGCGCCGGGGCGGCGTCGTCGCCCAAAGCGCCGGAGAGGTACGGGCGGAGCTGCGCTGAGGCGGGGCGGGAGGCGGGACCGGGAG
>NZ_JAKMAY010000307.1:0-6244 GCF_022015835.1 Streptomyces sp. ICN903
GCGGGGGTGGTGGCGGTCGCCAGCAGGCCGGCTGTCAGCAGGAGGGCCGCCGGCCCTCGCAGGACTCGTAAGAGGCGCGTCGAGAGGGGGTGTCCCATGGGAGTTCCCTTCAACCGTGGGGGTTTCCGGCGGTAACGGTAGTGCCGCCGCCGGAACCCCGCCACGGTGCGCGGGGCCGCCGCTCAGGACGCCCTCAGCAGCGAGTCCTTCCGCCACTTGAGGAGCTTGTCGAAGCAGACCATGGCGCCGTCCCCCGGACGGTTGCGGAAGTCGACGTGGTCGGCGAGGGCCTCGATCAGGAACAGGCCCCGGCCGTGCTCGTCGGTGTGGACCCCGTCGCGGGCCTCCTCGCGGAACCCGTCGCGGGCCGGGCCCGCGCTCCTGGCGAACAGGGGCCCGAAGGCGGTCGCCGTGTCGAGGTCCGCCGCGGTGTTCGTCCCGACGGCGTCGGCGGCCGTGCCGGCTGCCGTACCGACCGCCGTGTCGGCGGGCTCGGCGCGGGGCGCGCTGCGGTACCCGTCCACGAAGCCCGGTCCGTGATCGGTCACCTCGATGCGGCACATGTCGTCATCGATGTACGCCGTCACGTGGTACTCACCGGCGCCCGCCGACCCCCCGTCTCCGGGACCGCCGTGCTCGACCGCGTTCGCACAGGCCTCCGAGAGCGCGATCGACAGGTCGTAGGAGACGTCGGGATCGACCCCGGCCGTCTCCATCGCCCCGAGCAGGAGCCGCCGGGCGAGCGGGACGCTCGCAGCCTCACGCCGCAAGTGGAGAGACCACCAGATGCTCATGCTCAGCCTCCTGGCTGCGGCTCGACATACGCATACGTATTGCCCGGGGCGGCGGCGGTAAGCACGGCGGCGGCGCGCTACCCCTCATTCGGCGGACCCGATGAGTTCCGCAATGTACGGAAAATGTACGAGGTGATCCCCTCGTCCGGTTGTCAACCGCGTTGGGAGGGTGCCCCGTGTCGCCGCCGAACGGGTGATGAGATGATGGCCCGGCCATGAGAGCCCCTGTCGCGCGTGCCGCCGCCGACCTGCGACTGCTGCGGGCCGCGGTGTTCGCCGCGGTCTGCGTCACGCTGTCCGCGGCCGGTCACGTGTCCGCCGCCGGGCAGCCCCTGCCGGTGTGGGCGCTCCTGGCCGGCTTCGCGGCCGTGCTCGCCACCGCCGTGCCGCTGGCCGGACGCGAGCGCTCGCTGCCGGGCATCGCGGCGCTGCTGGCCCTGGGGCAGATCGCCCTGCACTTCCTCTTCTCCTGCGGTCAGGCCGCGCACACGGCCCCGGCCGCCCCGGACCGGGGCGACGGCGGGGTGCTCGCGCTGGCCGGGCGGCTGCTGTGCAACGACCGGGCCGCCGCCGCCCTGAGCGAGGCCGAGGCCCGACGCATCGTCGCCGACGCCGGACTCTCCGGCGCCCTCCCCGGCGGCCACGCCGCCGCGGGGCACACCGCGGCGGGCGCCGCCGACACGGTGGCCGGTGCGACGGCCGGCACGGTGGTCGGCGGTGCCGCCGACTGCCTGCGGTACGCCGTGCACTCCGCCCTGTCGCTGCTCTCCGCCCCCATGCTGCTCGGCCACCTGCTGGCCGCGCTCGCCATGGGCTGGCTGCTGCGCCGCGGCGACGCCGCGCTGTGGCGGCTGGTGAGGCTGTCGGCCCACTTCGCCGACGGGCTCGACGGGTTCACCGGCGGACTCTGCGGGCTGCTCGTACGCGCCCTGCGCACCGCGCTGCGCCGCGTACGCGCCCTGCTGCGCGGGCTGCTGCCCGAGGACGCCGTGCCGGTGCGCGCCCCGCGCGCCGACGCGGCCCGCGGCCCGGTGCCGCCCGCGTCCCTGCTGCCGGCGCACTCGGTGATCAGGCGCGGGCCGCCCGCCGCCGCGCGGGATCTGACCCTCGCGGCCTGAAGCGCACGCTCCCCCGCTCTCCCGAGCACGGGTGGGTTGCGCCTGCCGCCGCGCACCATGCCCGAGCTCGTCCGGCCGGGAGGCGCAGCGCGCCTCCCCGACCCAAGTGCGGTCGCGGCCGGAGAGCGTCCCGTGCCCGATGAGGAGTGTCCTTCAGCATGCAGTCCCAGACACCGGTCACCAAGCCGTCCACCGCCGTGCCGTCCGTCCGCCGTCTCGCCGCGGCCGGCGCCGTCGCGGCCGCCCTGGCCCTCGCCGCCGCCGGACCGGCCGCCGCCCACATCTCCGTCAACCCCGGCGAGGCCGAGCAGGGCGGCTACACGACGATCGACGTCAAGGTCCCCAACGAGCGGGACAACGCCTCCACCGTCAAGGTGGAGGTCACCTTCCCCGCCGACCACCCGCTCGCCTCGGTGATGCCCCAGCCGGTACCGGGCTGGGAGGTGAAGGTGACGAAGACCGAGCCGGCCGAGCCCGTGGAGGCACACGGCCGGAAGCTCACCGAGGTCCCCTCCAAGATCACCTGGACGGAGACCGGCGGCGGCATCGAGCCGGGCACCTTCCAGCAGTTCCCCGTCTCCGTCGGGAAGCTCCCCGAGGACGCCGACCGGCTCGTCCTCAAGGCCGTCCAGACGTACAGCAACGACGAGGTCGTGCGCTGGATCGAGGAGCCGCCCGCCGAGGGAGAGGGAGGCGAGGAGCCGGAGCACCCGGCGCCCGTGCTGAACCTCGTCCCGCCTGCCGAGGGCGGCCACGGCGGCGACACGGACGCCGGTGACGAGACCACCACCGAGACCGCCACCGAGACCGCGGCCCAGGGCGAGGCGGGCGGCGCGTCGGACTCCTCCGACACCACCGCCCGCGTCCTCGCCGTCACCGGCATCGCCGTCGGAGCCGCCGGCGTCGCCTTCGGCGTCCTGGCCGGACGCCGCCGCCCCACCTCCTGACGCCCGGCCGCGTCCGGAGGGGCCGCCCGCACCGGCGGCCCCTCCGGGCCCGCGGCCACGGCCCGCCACCGCAGGCACCACCGCAGGCACCACCGCAGACCGCAAGGAAGAAAGAACCCTCATGCACTCCGTTCCGCGCCGCCACCCCCGGCGCACCCGCCGCGCCCTCGGGCTCGCCCTGGCCGCCGTGCTGCTCACCACGGGCACCGCCGCCTGCGGCGCCTCCGGCGACGACGGCACCGGTACCTCCGGCAACGCCCCGGCCTCCGCCGACGCGGGAACCGGCCCCAAGCAGGGCGTCGTCCTGGACAACCCCTTCGACAAGCCGGAGCTGGTCCTCACCGACACCGACGGCGAGACCTACGACCTGGTCGAGGAGACCGAGGGCCACCCGACCCTGATCTACTTCGGCTACACCCACTGCCCCGACGTGTGCCCCCTGACGATGAGCAACATCGCCGTCGCCAAGTCCAAGCTGCCCGAGGCCGAGCAGGAGAAGCTGCGGGTCGTCTTCGTCACCTCCGACCCCGAGCGCGACACCCCCGAGTCGCTCGGCGAGTGGCTGCGCGCCCAGGACCCCGACTTCATCGGGCTCACCGGCGACTTCGACAAGATCCAGGCCGGCGCCCGGTCCCTGGGCATCTCCCTGGAGCCGCCGGCCGAGGACGAGAACGGCGACATCGTCTCCTCCCACGGCACCCAGGTCCTGGCCTTCCTGCCGAAGGACGACCGGGCGCACGTCCTCTACACCGAGGACGTGCCCGTCGAGACCTACGAGAAGGACCTGCCCGCGCTCGCCCAGGGGAAGCTGCCGTGAACCGCCGGAACCTCCGGGACCACCGGAGCCCCCTGAACCGCCGTCCCGTCCGCCGCGCCCCCGGGCTCGCCCTGGCCGCCGCGCTGCTCATCGCGGGCACCGCCGCCTGCGGCGGCTCCCCGGGCCCGGAGCTGAGCGTGGAGGGCGCCTACGTGCCCGAGCCGGTCACCGCCGACCGGGCGGGCGGCTTCCTGGTCGTCCGCAACGACGGCGACACCGCCGACCGGCTCGTCTCGGCCGCCAGCGACATCTCCGACGACGTGCAGATCCACGAGACCGCCGGCGGGCGGATGCGGCGGGTGGACTCCCTGACCGTGCCCGCCAACGGCACTCTGGAGCTCAGCCGGGGCGGCAACCACCTGATGTTCATGGACCTGGAGCACAAGCCCGCCGAGGGCGAGGAGGTCTCGGTGGAGCTGCGCTTCGAGAAGTCCGACCCGATCACCGTCGAGGTCCCGGTCGAGGCGGTCAACCACGTCCCCGACGCCCCCGGGCACACCGAGCACTCCGAAGAGTGAGGCAGGTACCCCCGTCATGACCACCACCGCCCCCCGCGCCCTGCCACGGCCGGCCGTCCGGCCCGGCCCGCACAGGCTGTCCGGCCTGCTCGGTGTGCTCGGTCTGCTCGGCGTGCTGTCGGCGCTGCTGCTCGGCGGCGCCGCGCCGGCCGCCGCGCACGCCACGCTGACCGGCAGCGACCCGGCGCGGGGAGCGGTGGTGGACGAAGCCCCCCGGCAGGTGACGCTCACCTTCTCCGAGAGCGTGTCCCTGGCGGACGGCGCCATCCGCGTCCTGGCGCCCGACGGCGGGCGCGCGGACACCGGCCGGGTGCGGGACCTCTCCGGCGGCGGCGAGGTCCGCCACGGCACCGGGCTGCGCGACGGGCTGCCCGACGGCACCTACACCGTCGTCTGGAAGGCGGTCTCGGCCGACAGCCACCCCATCTCCGGCGCCTTCACCTTCTCCGTCGGCGCCCCCTCGCAGACCTCCGCCGCCGTGCCGGAGGAGGAACCGGGCGGCGGCACGGTCGGCGTGCTCCACGACATCGCCCGCTACGCCGCCTACACCGGCTTCGTACTGCTCGTCGGCGGGGCGGCCTTCGTCCTCGGCTGCCTGCCCGCCGCCGCCCGGGCGCGGGCGGTGCGGCGCCTGGTGGTGGGCGGCTGGGTCACGCTGACCGCCGCCACCGTCGCGGCGCTGCTGCTGCGCGTCCCGTACACCGGCGCGGGCGGACCGGGCGACATGCTCGACACGGGCGCGCTGCGCACGGTGCTGGAGACCAGGACGGGTACGGCGCTGGTGTCCCGGCTGCTGCTGCTCGCGGCGGCGGGGCTGTTCGTCTCGCTGCTGTTCGGGGCGTACGCCCGGCGAAGCGGCGGGGAGCCGGCCGGGGGCGACCGCGGCGACCGGCGCGACCGGCGGGGCCTGGTCATCGGACTGCCGGCGGGCGGCGCGGCCGTCGCCGTGGGGCTCGCCGCGACCTGGGCCGCGGCCGAGCACGCCTCGACCGGCCCCCAGACCGCCGTGGCGGTACCGGCCGACATCGTCCACCTGCTCGCCGTCGCCGTCTGGCTGGGCGGTCTGGCGGCGCTGCTCGCCGCGCTGCGGTGGGGGCCCGCGGTGGACGGGGAGGCGGTGCGCCGCTTCTCGCGGACCGCGCCGGCCTGCGTGGCCGTCCTCGCCGCCACCGGCCTCTACCAGTCCTGGCGGCAGGTCGGCGGCTGGGAGGCGCTGACCTCCACCTCGTACGGGCGGCTGCTGCTGGTCAAGATCGCGCTGGTGGCGCTGCTGCTCGGGGTCGCCCGGTTCTCCCGCCTCCACACCGCCGCGCTGGCGGACGCGCCCGGGGAGCAGCCCGTCCCCGAAACGGAACCCGTCACCGAGCCGGTGTCCGTCCCCGAGCCGGTGTCCGCCCCCGAACCGGGCCCGGACGTCACCCCCGAGCGCGCCGCGCAGCTCGCCCGCCAGCGCGCCGCGGTCGAGACCGCGCGCCGCAGGCGGGAGCGCGACGCCGACCCGGCACGTGCCGGGCTGCGGCGCTCGGTGCTCGCCGAGGCGGCCGTCGCGGCGGCCGTCCTCGCCGTGACGACCCTGCTCACCGCGGCCGAGCCCGCCCGTACCGCCGTGGCGTCCGAGGCGTCGTCCGGTGGTACGGCGTCCGGGGCCGCCGAGCAGGGGCAGGGCGGGTCCGGCTCCGAACGCGGCGGGCCACTGGTCGTCACCGTCCCCTTCGACACCGGCGGCCCGGACGGCGCGGGCCGGGCCCGGCTCCTGCTGGACCCGGGCAGGAGCGGCGGCAACTCCCTGCTGGTGCGCACCACCACCGCCGGCGGCGAGCCCCTGGACGCGCCGGAGGTACGGGTCGCCTTCACCCTCCCCGCCCGGGGCGTCGGCCCGCTGACCGTCACCCTGGAGCGGACCGGCGAGGGCCGCTGGTCCGCCTCCGGGCTCCAGCTCCCCCTGCCCGGCGCCTGGGAGGCCGCCGTGACCGTGCGGACCTCCGACATCGACCAGGTGACCGAGCGCAGGACCTTCGAACTCGACTGACCGGCGCCCGCCACCCGCCCC
>NZ_JAKMAY010000308.1:0-6216 GCF_022015835.1 Streptomyces sp. ICN903
CCCGTCCCCGGCCAAGGGCTCCTCCCCCGGCGCCGCTCCCGCGTCCACCGGGTCCTGTGCTGGTTCCGTCTCCGGCGCGGTGCCGGACATCGGCTCGTCCATGGTCACGACGCTACCGCGCGCGGCGTCCTGGGCGACGGCGGGCACTCCCCCTGAGGTACCGTCGTGAGGCGATGGCGACCACACAGCAGTGCCGGACCGCGCTGGAGCGGCTGGCCGGGAACCTCGCGGACGCGGACGACGACGTGCGCAGCGCCGCCGCCCTGGAGCGCTCGGTCAGCTGCCATCTCACCGATCTGGACACCACCTTCACCGGCCGGCTCGTCCACGGCCGCATCGAGGACATGACCACCGTCCACGGCCCGCCCTCCGAGCGCGCCCAGATCAGACTGGCCATGACCAGCGACGATCTGGTCTCCCTGGTGGACGGACGGCTGAACTTCGCCCGGGCCTGGGCCCGGGGCCGCGTCAGACTGGAGGCGGGCCTGCGGGACCTGCTGCGGCTGCGGTCGCTGCTCTGACCGGCCCGGAGCCTCCCGGCCGGACGCGCCGGCCGGGAGGCCGCTGAAACCGGGTGTGGGCGGGGTTCCGGGCGGCGATGATGACCGCATGACCGCCGCCTCCCACGCCCGCTCCTTCGACTCCGCCGCAGCCCTGTACGCCGCGGGCCGCCCCTCCTACCCGCCCGCCCTCCTGGACGCCGTCGAGGAGCTCTGGGGCCGTCCCCTCGCCGGCGCCCGCGCCGCCGACGTCGGAGCCGGCACCGGGATCCTCACCGCGCTCCTGGCCGCCTGCGGCGCCCGCGCCGTGGCCGTCGAGCCCGGTGACGGCATGGCGGCCGAGTTCCGCCGCGCACTCCCCGGCATCCCCCTGGTGCGCGGCGACGGCGACCGCCTGCCGCTGGCCTCCGGCCGCTTCGACCTGGTCACCTACGCCCAGGCCTGGCACTGGACCGACCCGGGGCGGTCGGTGCCCGAGGCCATGCGTGTCCTGCGCCCCGGCGGCGCCCTCGCCGTCCTGCGCAACGACTCCGACGAGTCCGTCGGCTGGATCGCCGGTCAGGCGGCCCGGGTGCGCCGCTTCTTCGGCGCCGACCGGGAGACGGTGGAGGCGGCCCGAGACCGCTCGCTGCCGTCCGGGCCCGGTTTCGCCCGCCAGCAGGTGCGCTGGTCCCGACGGGTGCCGCTGGAGACCCATCTGGCCAACCTGGCCAGCCACTCCGACTTCCTCGTCATCGGCGAGGAGCGCGCCGCCGCCTTCCTGGCCGGGGAGCGCGAGCGACTGGGCGACCTCTTCCCCGGCGGTACGGTCGAGGAGTCCTATGTCGCCTCGGTGAGCGTCGCCCTGCGCTGACCGCACCCGACCGCAGGCGGCCACACCGCCCGCACGCCCGGGGCGGGGCCGCCCGCGGACGAGGGGGTCACAGGCCGAGAGCCGCCAGCGCCCCGTCCGCACCGGCCAGGCAGACGCCCTCCCCCGCCAGGGTCCACGCGGCCGCGCACAGCGCCCGCAGCCCGTCCAGCGGATCGTCCCCGCGGCCCTCCAGCCGCAGCGAGCCGTCCTCCGCCGAAGCGGTCCAGCCGCCGCACAGGAACCCGCTCCGTTCCCCGCCGCGCAGCTCCTCCACCTCCGGCTGTGCCCGGTGCAGCGCCCGCAGGTCGGCGGCCACGTACGTCGGCCGGTGCTCGGGGGGAGCGGCCAGCAGCTGCGCCGCGTCCGTGACCCCGGTGAGCACCAGCAGCGAGTCCACACCCCCCGCGTACGCGCCCTCGATGTCGGTGTCCAGCCGGTCCCCGACCACCAGCGGCCGCCGCGCGCCCGTGCGCAGGATCGTCTCGCGGTGCATCGGCGGCAGGGGCTTGCCCGCCGTCCTCGGCTCCGGTGCCGGACGCATCCAGCGCGTCGCGATCCGCACCACCTCCACGGCCGCGCCGTTGCCCGGCGCGATGCCCCGGCCGCTGGGAATCGTCAGATCCCCGTTGGAGGCGAACCACGGCAGCCCGCGCCCCACCGCGATCGCCGCCTCCGCCAGCCGCCCCCAGGGCATCTCCGGCCCGCCGTACCCCTGCACGACCGCCGCCGGACCGTCGTCCGCCGACTCCACCGGCTCCAGACCGCGCTCGCGCAGCGCCACCCGCAGGCCCTCCGCGCCCACGCACAGCACCCGCGAGCCGGCCGGCAGCTCCTCGGAGATCATCCGCGCCACCGCCTGCGCCGAGGTGACCACCTCCCCCGGCTCGGCGGGCACCCCCAACCGCGTCAGGTGCCCGGCGACGGTCTCGGGGGTGCGCGCCGCGTTGTTCGTCACGTACGCCAGCCGCATCCCGGCCGCCCGGGCCGCCGCGAGCGACTCGACCGCGTGGACGACCGCCTCGCCGCCCGCGTAGACCACGCCGTCCAGATCGAGCAGCGCGGTGTCGTACACCCGGCTCGGCGGGGCTCCGCAGCCTTCCGGCCGGGTACGTATCGGGCGGTGGTGTCCGGTCATCGTCGTCTCGCTCCTCGCGCCGGCGGTCTTCCTCCCCCGATCATCTCCCACCCGGCACACCGGCATAACATGCACCAATGCTGCGATCCCCGGGCCCCGAACACCCCTCGGGCGGCCTCCTCCTCGCCCCCTTCCGCGGCCTGCGCTACGCCCCCGACCGGGTCGGCAGCCTGGCCGCCGTGACCTCGCCCCCGTACGACGTCGTGGTCCGGCCCGACGGCCTGCACCATCTGCAGACCGCAGACCCCCACAACATCGTGCGGCTGATCCTCCCCGAGGCCGCCGACCCGGCCGCCCGGCACCTGCAGGCCGCCCGGACCCTGCGCCGCTGGGAGGCTCAGGGCGTCCTCGTACGGGATCCGGAGCCGGCCCTGTACGTCTACGAGCAGCGCCGGGGCGACGTGCTCCAGCGCGGCCTGATCGGCGCCCTGCGCCTGACCCCGCCGGACGAGGGCGTCGTACTCCCCCACGAGGACGTGATGCCGGAGGTCGTCGAGGACCGCGCGGCCCTGATGCGCGAGACCGCCGCCAACCTCGAACCACTGCTGCTGTCCTACCGCGGCGACGGCACCGCGACCGGCGCGACCGCCGTCATCGAGCGCGCCACCGGCAGACCCCCGCTGCTCTCCACCACCACCGAGGACGGCTTCTCGCACCGGCTGTGGGCGGTCACCGACGAACAGGAGATCGCCGAGGCCGGGCGCGACCTCTCCCGCCGCCAGGCGCTCATCGCCGACGGCCACCACCGCTGGGCCACCTATCTGCGCCTGCGGTCCGAGCGCGTCGGGGGGGCCGCCGGCCGGCACGGCTTCTGGGACCACGGCCTGGTGCTGCTGGTGGACACCGCCCGCTACCCGCTGCGGGTGCAGGCCATCCACCGCGTGCTGCCCCGACTGCCGGTGGCCGAGGCCCTGTCCCGGCTGGGGGGCGCCTTCCGCGTACGGACCGTCGACGGCCCGCTCCCCCGCGCCCTGCGCGCTCTGGAGACCACCCCCGGCAACGCCTTCCTGCTCACCGGCGACGGCTCCTTCCACCTGCTCCACGACCCCGACCCGGACCTGCTCGCGCGCACCGTCCGCGACGGCCTTCCCGAGGAGTGGCGACGGCTGGACGCCACGGTCCTGCACTCGACCCTGCTGGCTGCCGTCTGGCAGGTCCCGGACAACTCCTCCGGGATCGGCTACCTCCACGACGCGGCGGCGGCCGTGGAGCAGGCCGAGCGTCTGGGTGGCTCGGCGGTCCTGATGCGCGCGGTCGCGGAGGAGACCGTGCGCGGGCTGGCCCGCCAGGGCGTGACCATGCCGCGGAAGTCCACCTCCTTCGGTCCCAAACCGGCCACCGGCCTGGTGCTGCGCGCCCTCGACGACCTGCCGGAAGGACCTGCCTGACCATACGGCGAGGGCGGGATCCGTCCCTGGACAGATCCCGCCCTCGCCGTATGGCGCGCCTCAGAAGCCGCTCAACGCTCTTCCTCCGCGCCTCGGTCCTCCCCGCCGGCTTCCGCAGCCTCGGCGGAGGCCCTTCCGTGCGTCTCCTCCGGCTCGGACACGTCCTCCAGCTCCGCCTCCGGGTCGAGCGCGTCCAGGAACTCCACACCGTCCAGCTGGGCCAGTCGGTCCGACGCGTCGGTCATCCCGCCCTGGTCCGCCTCCAGTGCCCTGGCGAACCACTCACGGGCCTCCTCCTCACGGCCCACGGCCAACAGCACGTCGGCGTACGCGTAACGCAGCCGGGCCGTCCACGGCTGAACGGAATTCGACGCCAACTCGGGGCTCTGGAGCGTGACCACGGCTGCCTCGGTCTGCCCCATGTCGCGCCGTGCTCCCGCCGCGACCAGACGCATCTCCACCTGTCCGGCCTTGTCGAGCTTCTGCACCTCCGGCTCACCGGCCATGGCGAGTGCCTTCTCCGGCCGGCCGAGGCCACGCTCGCAGTCGGCCATCACGGGCCACAGGTGGGAAGAACCGGTCATCCGGCGGGCAGCCCGGAACTCGGCCAGCGCCTCGGCGTACTTCCCCACCCCGTAGGCGGCGAAGCCCGCGGCCTCACGCACCGCGGCGACACGGGAGGCCAGCCGCAGCGCGACCTTGGCGTAGCCGTACGCCTGCTCGGCGTCCTCGTCCAGCAGCTTCGCCACCATCACCAGATTCCTGGCGACGTCCTCGGCGAGCGTCTTGGGCAGGCTCATCAGCTCCTGCCGCACGTCCTTGTCCAGCTCCTGCCCGGTGACGTCCTCCGGGATCGGCAACCGCTTGATGGGCTCCCTGTCCTGGCCGCGGTCACGCGGACGCTCCTCACGCCGGTAGCCGGAGCCTCCGCCCTCGCGCCGCCCGCGGAAACCACCACGGTCGTCGCGGTCCCGGCCGTACGGGCGCCTTCCCCGGTCGTCGTCCCTACGCGGACCACGCGGCCGGTCGTCCCGGCGGAAACCACCACGGTCATCATCGCGACGCGGACCACGCGGCCGATCGTCCCGGCGGTCATCACGACGGTCATCCCGACGGAACGACGACCGATCATCCCGGCGGAAACCACCACGGTCACCGCGCTCATCATCCCTACGCGGACCACGCGGCCGCTCATCACGACGATCGTCCCGGCGGAACGACGGCCGATCGTCCCGGCGGAAACCACCACGGTCATCATCGCGACGCGGACCACGCGGCCGATCGTCCCGGCGGTCATCACGACGGTCATCCCGACGGAACGACGACCGATCATCCCGGCGGAAACCACCACGGTCACCGCGCTCATCATCCCTACGCGGACCACGCGGCCGCTCATCACGACGGTCATCCCGACGGAACGACGGCCGATCGTCCCGGCGGAAACCACCACGGTCACCGCGCTCATCATCCCTACGCGGACCACGCGGCCGCTCATCACGACGGTCATCCCGGCGATACGACGGCCGACCATCCCGACCGAAACCGCGCCCCCGATCGTCGTCACGACGATCGTCCCGGCGGAACGACGGCCGGTCGTCCCGGCGGAAACCACCACGATCATCATCGCGACGCGGACCACGCGGCCGATCGTCCCGGCGGTCATCACGACGGTCATCCCGACGGAACGACGACCGATCATCCCGACCGAAACCGCGCCCCCGATCGTCGTCACGACGATCGTCCCGGCGGAACGACGGCCGGTCGTCCCGGCGGAAACCACCACGATCATCATCGCGACGCGGACCACGCGGCCGGTCGTCCCGGCGCTCATCACGACGGAAACCACCACGCCTCTCGTCACCGCTCTGGCGACGCGGCCTGTCCGAGCGCTCGGGCCGGCCCGACTGCTCCTCCGAAGAATTGGACATTGGTGTGGCTCCTGTCTTGGGGTGATACACGTTCGATCTTGCGCACAAACAGAAAAAGGACCCTTGGTCCCAGCATGCACGCTGGGACCAAGGGTCCTTCAAATATTGTTCGGCGGCGTCCTACTCTCCCACACGGTCCCCCATGCAGTACCATCGGCGCTGAGAGGCTTAGCTTCCGGGTTCGGAATGTAACCGGGCGTTTCCCTCACGCTGTGACCACCGAAACACACTCGAGTGTTCCAAGCGAACAAGCACACTGTTCAATTAGAACCCCGAAAAACCTGCCGAGGCCGTTCGTGGTCTCAGAACCCACACAGTGGACGCGAACATCTACAGCACAAGCCCTCGGCCTATTAGTACCGGTCAACTCCACCCCTCACGAGGCTTCCATCTCCGGCCTATCAACCCGGTC
>NZ_JAKMAY010000309.1:0-6188 GCF_022015835.1 Streptomyces sp. ICN903
AACATATCTGGCGTTGACTTTTGGCACGCTGTTGAGTTCTCAAGGAACGGACGCTTCCTTCGGCACCCCTTCCGGGGCCCCTCCGGGCGCTTCCCTTCGGTGTCTCCGACTCTATCAGCCTCTCCTCTGAATTCCGAAATCCGGTCTTCTCTGCGAGCGTGCAGAACCGAACCGGTTACTCAGAGGGAGATGAGGTCGGGCGTCACAGACGCCATTGGCGCCGAACGGAGGTACGAGAGTACAGGCGGACGGATGCGGAGGCAAATCCGGGTCGGCGGGTCCGGACAGGCCGCCACACGCGCGCTCACCGGAACCGGCGGCCCCCATGTCATACGCTTCTGACCAGCTCGCCGATTCAGGACAAGTCAGGACACACGACGACGGTGACCGCTCGGTCCCGCGCCTGGGAGGCTTTCCATGACCACCGTGACGTCCCCGCTGGCCGGGCGTGCCATCGGTCTCGCGGCCGTGCCGGATCCGGTGTTCTCCGGAGTGATGGTGGGGCCCGGTACCGCCATCGATCCGGTCCGTGAACCATCCGTCGCGGTGGCCCCGGTCGACGGCATCGTCGTCTCACTGCACGCGCACGCCTTCGTCGTCGTGGACGGTGAGGGGCACGGGGTGCTGACGCATCTGGGCATCGACACCGTGCAGCTGAACGGCCAGGGTTTCGAACTGCAGGCCGCCAAGGGCGACACCGTACGGCGCGGTGACCCGATCGTCCGCTGGAACCCGGTCGAGGTGGAGGCCGTGGGGAAGTCTCCGGTGTGTCCGGTCGTCGCGCTGGAGGCCACTCCCGACGCACTCGCCGACGTGGCCGAGGGCGTCGACGTGCCTTCCGGCGGCACGCTGTTCACCTGGCGGTGACCCACCGCCCTCTCGCCGACCGCGGGGTCTTCGCGGGCGGCAGGCAGAAGGCGGACGCGTCCCGCCTACGAGACTGAACCGGCCGGAGATCCGGAGACGGGTGAGGGTGAGATGGAGACAACGCTTCGAGGGATCGGGGTCAGCCACGGGTTGGTGATCGGCGAGGTGCGGCACATGGGCACCGCCGAACTGGAGCCGCCGACCCGGCAGACCACCCGGGACGAGGTGCCGCACGAGCGGAGGAGAGCGCGCCAGGCGGTGGAGGCCGTGGCAGCCGACCTGACCGCGCGGGGGAACCTCGCGGGCGGTGAGGCTCAGGCCGTGCTGGAGGCGCAGGCCATGATGGCCCGGGATCCGGAGCTGATCGCCGATGTCGAACGGCGCATCGCCGTGGGCAGCACCGCCGAGCGCGCGGTGTACGACGCACTCGCCGCCTACCGGGCGCTGCTCGCGGGGGCCGGCGACTATCTCGCCGGGCGGGTCGCGGACCTGGACGACGTGCGGAACCGGATCGTCGCCCGGCTGCTCGGGGTTCCGATGCCGGGGGTGCCGAACAGCGACAGGCCCTATGTGCTGGTCGCACGTGATCTGGCACCCGCGGACACCGCGCTGCTGGATCCGTCGCTCGTCCTCGGTTTCGTGACCGAGGAGGGCGGCCCCACCAGCCACAGCGCCATTCTGGCCCGGGCACTGGGAGTGCCCGCGGTGGTGGCCCTGCGGGGTGCCGTCGAACTGGCCGAGGGGACGGTCGTCGCGGTGGACGGCAGTACGGGTGTGGTCACCGTGGATCCGGACCCGGAGCAGCGGGAGGAGATGCTCAGGACCGCCGGGGAGCGCAGGGCCGCGCTCGCGTCCGCCACCGGCCCGGGTGCGACGTCCGACGGGCACAAGGTGCCGCTGCTGGCGAACATCGGAGGTCCGGCGGATGTGGCGGCCGCCGTGGAGGCGGGCGCGGAGGGTGTCGGCCTGTTCCGTACCGAGTTCCTGTTCCTGGACTCCGGTGGGAAGGCACCGTCGGAGAAGAAGCAGGTCGAGGCATACCGGCAGGTGCTGGAGGCGTTCCCGGAGGGGCGTGTCGTGGTGCGGGTGCTGGACGCGGGCGCGGACAAGCCGCTGGAGTTCCTCACCCCCGCCGAGGAACCCAACCCCGCACTGGGCGTGCGCGGGCTGCGTACGCTGCTCGGCCATCCCGAGGTGCTGCGCACCCAGTTGCGGGCGCTCGCCAGGGCCGCCGAGGGGCTGCCGGTGTATCTGGAGGTCATGGCGCCGATGGTCGCCGACCGGGCCGACGCCAGGGCGTTCGCCGACGCCTGCCGGGAGGCGGGGCTGCGGGCGAAGTTCGGCGTGATGGTGGAGGTCCCCTCGGCCGCGCTGAGGGCCCGGTCGGTGCTGCAGGAGGTGGAGTTCCTGTCTCTGGGCACCAACGACCTGGCGCAGTACACCTTCGCCGCCGACCGGCAGGTGGGCGCGTTGGCCCGCTACCAGGACCCGTGGCAGCCGGCGCTGCTGGATCTGGTGGCCATGTCCGCGGAGGCTGCCGGGGCCGAGGGCAAGAGCTGCGGTGTCTGCGGTGAGGCCGCCTCCGATCCGCTGCTTGCGTGTGTGCTGGTCGGGCTGGGTGTCACAAGCCTGTCCATGGGTGCGAAGGCCATCCCCTACGTACGTGCGGAGCTGTCCAGGCGGACCATGGCGCAGTGCGAGCGAGCGGCGTCCGCGGCTCGTGCCTCGGACGGCGGTGAGCAGGCGCGGGCGGCCGCGCAGTCGGTGCTCTCCGGGGAGTGAGCACTGCCCGTCGGCGTGTGGGGTTCCGGCCGTCCCGCGGTGGGGCGGCCGGAACCGGAGGGCGGGGGTCAGAGGTCGTCCTTCCGCCGCTCGTGCCTTCGGTTCTCCGCCGTGTGCTCCGGCAGTGGGAAACCGGCCCGGTAGACAAGGCCTGGCTCGGGTGGGACCGGGCCTCCGGTGCGGGCGTCGGTGCAGTAGGCGGAGAAGACCTCCGCCTCGGTGAGAGGGCGGAGGCGGCCGTCGTTCAGGCTCCAGCCTCGCACCTGCTCGTCGCCGTCGCGGATGGTGCGCATCACCACTCCCCCGGGCCGTCCGGTGGCCAGTCCCGCGGCGAGCACCGTGCGGAAGACCGACTCCTCGGCGGTGGCCGGCTCCGTACCGCCGCGTGGGGTGCGCTCGATGTGGAGGACGGCGACCAGGGGTCCGGTGGCCCCGGTGACGCTGCATACCAGGTGGTGGGTGCCCGGGCCGGCTCCGGCGGTGAGCCGGTCCAGGATGCCGGAGGCGGCGTCGAGGGCCTCTTGTCCCAGGTCTTTTCCGCAGCCGGGGCAGGGGCCGAGGCCGGTGAGGGTGTCGGTGGCGCGTTCCCCGGCCTCCTGGCGCTCCCAGCCGTCGAGCAGCAGGGACAGCAGCCGGTCCAGGGACTGTCCCCGGTAGTGGACGGTGGCGCCGGTCGCGGCGATCTCGGCCACGTAGCGCGCGCGGCTGTCGGGGGTGTCGGGGTCGATCCGCTCCTGGGCGCAGAAGTGCGCGTAGTCGTCCGGCTCGAAGAGACCGACACGGGTGTGGACGCCCTGGGCGGTGAGTGAGCGCAGCAGTCCCTCCGTCTGCCGCAGGTAGTGGTGGTGGTCGTCGAAGGTGAACGTGGTGTAGCGGCGCATGGCCGCGAAGCCGGCCGGATCGGCCACGACGGCGACCGTGCTGGGCGCCTCGCGGCGCAGGGCCCTCCGCGCCGTCCCCGGCCCGCGGCGGTCGCGCCTTTCGTGGTGTGCCATGTCGTCATCCCCCTCGATGGCGTGTTCGCTTGGTGACTCACCGTAATCGAGGGGGCTGACAACGGGCCTCGGGGAGGCTCAGGAGGTGCGGCGTTCCCTGGCCAGGCGCTCGTAGAAGCGCAGGAGCGCTACGTCGTCGACCGAGCCGGGGTTGACCGCCTTGTCGAGTTCGGCGCCTTGGAGGAGGCGTTTGACCGGCACCTCCAGCCGCTTGCCGGTGAGGGTGTGGGGGACGCCCTCGACCTCGATGATCTCGTCGGGGACGTGCCGGGGTGAGAGTTGTTCGCGGATGGCCCGCTTGATCCGGTCGCGCAGGGCGTCGTCGAGGCGGGCGCCCTGCGCGAGGTGGACGAACAGGGGCATCCAGTAGCCGCCGTCGGGCTGTTCCGCACCGATGACGAGGGATTCGCGGACCTCCGGAAGGCGTTCGACGACCTCGTAGATGTCGGCCGAGCCCATGCGGACGCCCTGCCGGTTGAGGGTGGAGTCGGAGCGGCCGTGGATGACGACGGTGCCGCGTGAGGTGAGGGTGGTCCAGTCGCCGTGCCGCCATACGCCGGGGAACATCTCGAAGTAGCTGTCGCGGTAGCGGGAGCCGTCCGGGTCGTTCCAGAAGCGGATCGGCATGGACGGCATGGGGCGGGTGACGACCAGTTCGCCGACCTCGTCGACCAGCGGCCTGCCGTGCGGGTCCCAGGACTGCAGGTCGGTGCCCAGGCCGGGGGCCTGGAGTTCGCCGATGTGGACGGGGAGGGTGGGGACGGCGCCGGCGAAGCAGCTGCACACGTCGGTGCCGCCGCTGACGGAGGCGATCCACATGTCCTGGGCGACCTCGTCGTGGATCCAGCGGAATCCGTCGGGCGGGAGGGGGGAGCCGGTGGTGGCGACGCACCTGACGCGGGAGAGGTCGAGGTCGCGGCCGGGGTGGACGTCGGCCTTGCGGCAGGCCATGACGTAGGCGGCGGAGGTGCCGTAGAAGGTGGCGCCGGTGCGTTCGGCCACGCGCCACTGGGCGTCGGTGCCGGGGTGGCCGGGGCTGCCGTCGTAGAGGACGACGGTGGTGCCGGTGAGCAGGCCGGAGACGAGGAAGTTCCACATCATCCAGCCGGTGGAGGTGTACCAGAAGAAGCGGTCTTCGGGGCCGAGGTCGCAGTGGAGGCCGAGCTGCTTGAGGTGCTCGACCAGGATGCCGCCCTGGGACTGGACGATGGCCTTGGGCAGTCCGGTGGTGCCGGAGGAGTACAGCACCCACAGCGGGTGGTCGAAGGGGACGGGCTCGAAGACCGGTTCGGCCTGCTTGCCGTCGGCGGCGGTCAGGGCGTCCCATTCCAGGGCGCCTTCGGGGGCCGGGGTGCCGAGCAGGGGGATGTGGACGACGGCGCGCAGGGAGGGCAGTTCGCGGCGCAGTTCGGCGACGGTGTCGGTGCGGTCGTGTTCCTTGCCGCCGTAGCGGTAGCCGTCGACGGTGAACAGGACGACCGGTTCGACCTGCTGGAAGCGGTCCAGGACGCTGCGGGCGCCGAAGTCGGGGGCGCAGGATGTCCACACACCGCCGACGGCGGCGGTGGCCAGCAGGGCGACGGCGGCCTGGGGGATGTTGGGCAGGTAGCCGCTGACGCGGTCGCCGGGGCGCACTCCGAGGCGGCGCAGTTCGGCGGCGAGCGAGCCGACCCGGCGGCGCAGCTCCGCCCAGGTGACGGGGACCGGTTCGTGGCTCTCGTCGACGTACAGCAGGGCGGGGGTGTCCGCGCGGGCCGGGTCCTCGCCGGCGCGCAGGGCGTGTTCGGCGTAGTTGAGGGTGGCGCCGGGGAACCAGCGGGCTCCGGGCATGGCGGGGTCGGCGAGGACGGTCTCGTACGGGGTGGTGAAGCGTACGTCGAACCACTCGGTGACCGCCTGCCAGAAGGTGCCGAGTTCCCCGACGGACCAGCGGTGCAGCGCGGCGTAGCTCGCGGCCGGGTCGCCGGGGGTGGCGGCCGGGGCGCCGAAGCGTTCGGCGGCCCATGCCTGGAAGCGGGTGATCCGGGCGCCCTCGATCCGGTCGGGGCCGGGGCTCCACAGGGGCTCCGGCTGGTCTGCGGTCGTCGGTGCGGCGCTGTGCGCGGCGGTCATGGCGGCTCCCGGGCTGTTTTCACGCTTCGTGTGCGTTCGCCTCCCCGCACCGCTCGGCCCCTGGGATGGTGGCCGGGGGCGTGCGGGTGCGCGGCGGCTGTGCAGGACTGTGCCATGTGATCGGTTTCCGCACCAGGGCCGCTCCCCCATACCGGGGGGCCGGACGGTGTGGTTCAACCACGGGGGGACGTCCGGTGAACGGCGGTTGAACGCGGCACCTGCCGCTCGCCGGTGATGGCACTCTGATCAGCATGGATGCACGTGGCCTGGTGCGGTCGGTGAGGTTGGTCGGTGCGGCGCGGGGGTTGCGTGCGGCGCGGTCCGCGTGGCGGGGGCGGCGCGCGGACGCCCGGGCGCTGCCGCGCGGCGGCCGGGAGCGGGCGCGGGTGCCGGGTCCGGCGCGGGGGGCGGAGCCGCGGCCGGGTGGTGGGG